>NZ_VAUV01000012.1 GCF_005780165.1 Phragmitibacter flavus
AATGCGGAATGCGGAATGCGGAATGCGGAATGCGGAATGCGGAATGCGGAATGCGGAATGCGGAATGCGGAATGCGGAATGCGGAATGCGGAATGCGGAATGCGGAATGCGGAATGCGGAATGCGGAGGTTTTTGCCACAAGGGATCACAAAGAACGCAAAGATGAAATGAGGTGGGGAGATCGGATGGAGGGGGTGATCGATGAATCAATGACTACTCTCACCAGAGAAGTCGGAGGTTTGGAATGGTTTGGAAGGCGGGATCGATGGTGACCAGCGTCAACTCCTCGGAAATGCTTTGTGCTGCGATCATTCGGTCGAACGGGTCGCGATGGGGGAATCGAGCAGCAACCTCATGAATCGGAGCGATCAGAAATGGGGAACCGCAAGGGATCTGAAGCATGACCTTCCTCCCACAGTTGTAGTTCGGTCTCTGACATGGGTTGCAACAAGGCGTCGGTGTTGCTGATTAGACCTCGACCTCGAAAGCGACCGGGTTGCCGTGGTTGGCGAAGAGTTGTAGAGACGAGTTTTGCGAGTGGAACGCCATTCTAGGCGATGATGATTTCTTCACCACGCGCGACCTGCACAAGAAGGCGCGAAAGATGGGTTTTGGCTTCGTGGATGTTAACGGTAGTCGCCATGGTGAAGATTAGTCTAGGCATTAAACCAAGTAAATAATGTCGAGTATGGGGAGCGCCTTGGAGAATAGTTGTCGGCGACGTGAGTTGAGGGGCGTGAATGAGGTTGCGGGTGGGGGATGTTGCTTCAAGGTGGTAGGATATGCATAGCATGACGGGTTTTGGAAGGGGTGAGGCCATCGCGGATGGAGTGGTTTGGCGTGCGGAGGTGAGTTCGGTGAATCGCAAGCAGTTGGAGATCGTGGTGCAGTTGCCGAGAGAACTGGGGGAGCTGGAGGCGGGGTTGCGCGGGAAGATTGCAGAGCGGCTTTCGAGGGGTCGGGTGCAGGCGAGTTTTGTGGCGGATCGCGGAGTGGGGTCGGCAACGAAGTTGAAGGTGGATGAGGATCTGGCGCGGCAGTATGCGGATTCGTTGACGCGGCTGGGGGCGTCGCTGGGATTGGAAGGTGGGGTGACGGCGACGGATGCGGTGCGGTGGCCGGGGGTGTTTGTTTTGGAGCAGTCGAGCTGGTCGGCGGAGCTGGCGTTGCCGTTGTTGGAAAAGGCTATGGAGGGGGCGTTGGTTCAGATGTTGGCAATGCGGCGGACAGAGGGGGCGAATCTGAAGGTGGACATGCTGGCGCGGTTGGCGTTGCTGGAGGGGATGCTGGACGAGGCGGGGGTGCTGGCACCGCAGGCGGTGGTTCGGTTGCGGGATGCGTTGCGGGTGAGGCTGGAGGAGGCAGGATTGCCTTTGCCGCTGGACGATGAGCGGTTGGTGAAGGAGATCGCGATGTTTGCGGATCGTTGTGATATTTCCGAGGAGATCACGCGGGCGGCGAGTCACATCGGACAGTTTCGGGCTTACATGGAAAGCGGGGAGCCGGTGGGGAGGTCGCTGGATTTTCTGGCGCAGGAATTGTTTCGTGAGTTCAACACGATGGGCAGCAAGGCCAATCATGCGCCGCTGGCGCAGTTGATTGTGCGGGCGAAGACGGAGCTTGAGAAAATCCGTGAACAGGTGCAAAACATTGAATGAGTTTTCGCACGGTTTTTTTGTTGGGCGCTTTGGTGGGGCCTTTGTCGTTGTTGGCGGCTGATCCGGATGCGCCGAGGAAGATCACGGTTTCGGCGGGAGATGTCGATAGGGTGGAGAGTCCGGTGCGGTTTGAGGTGCCGGGATTGAGTGCGGGGATTTATGGGTTGAAGTCGGAGGGCGTGCAGACGGTGTTGCAGGTGGATGCAAGTGGTTGGGGCGTGATGGTGGAGCCGAAGCTGGCGAAGGGGGAGTCGAAGGTGTATGAAATCGCGCCGGCTTCGATGGAGGAGGCGACGGAGCAGGTGATCGCAAAGGTGGAGGGGGATGTGCTGGCGTTTGTGGGAGCAGGCGGGCCCTTGTTGAGTTATCAAATGGGGGCTTCGAAGGTGCCGGAGGGGACATCGGAGATTTTTTCGCACGGGGCGTATCTGCATCCGGTGTTTAGTCCGGGTGGCAAGGTGGTGACGGCGGATTATCCGGCGGATCATCAACATCATCGGGGGATTTGGATGGCGTGGACGAAGACGAGTTTTGAAGGTCGGTCACCGGATTTTTGGAACATGGGCAAGGACAAGTCGGGGAAGCTGACGGGAGAGGTGCGGTTTGATGCGTTGCATGAGTCGTGGGGCGGACCGGTGTATGGCGGTTTTGGTTCGTCGCACCGGCATCTGGATCATACCAGCGGGACGGAGAAAGAGGTGTTGGGAGAGCTTTGGAATGTGCGGGTGTATCGTCCGATAATGAAGCCGGTGGCGCTGACGTTGTTTGATTTTAACTCGGTGCAGACGACGGCGGGGGCGGAGCCGCTGAAGCTGCCAAAGTATCATTACGGCGGTTTGGGCGTGCGGGGGAATCGGGCCTGGGATGCGGAAGATGCGGTGGTGATGCTGACGTCGAACGGGGATGATCGAAAGAAGGGCGATGCGACAAATGCGAAATGGGTTTATTTGGGTGGCGATGTGGAAGGGGCGAAGACGGGGATGGTGGTGTTGATTCATCCAGACAATTTTCGGTTTCCACAGCCGTTGAGGTTGAATCCGAAACATCCGCAGTTGAGCGTGGCTCCGTCACAGGGTGGGGATTGGGCGATTGCGTCGGACACGACTTATGTTTCCAATTACCGTTTTGTGGTGATGGATGGAGCGCCGGATGCGGATTTGTTGGAGCGGCTTTGGCTGGACTATGCGAAGCCGATCATGGTGAAGGTGGGCAAAGGAAAGTAAAGTTGAGGGATTTTTTAATGCAATGATGACTGAGATTAAGATGCCGGATTTGAGGCTTGGGGTGTTGCTGGTGGTGTCGGGTCCATCGGGCTCGGGCAAAACAACATTGTGCCGGCGGTTGTGCCGTGATGGGGAGGCGGTGTTTTCGGTGTCATGCACGACGAGGCCGCCACGGGTGGGGGAGGTGAATGGCCGGGATTATTTTTTCCTCGATGAGGAGACGTTCATGGCGCGGGTGGAGAAGGGGGAGTTTTTTGAATGGGCGCGGGTGCACGGCAATTTGTATGGGACGCTGAAGAGTTATGTGACGGAGTTGTTGTTGCGGGGGGAGGATGTGATGCTGGACATCGATGTGCAGGGGGCGGCGCAGGTGAGGGAGTGCGAGGATGAGGTGATCCAGCGTTGTTTGGCGGATGTTTTCATTTTGCCACCGAGTGTCGAAGAGTTGGATCGGAGGCTGACGGGCCGGGGTTCAGAAAGCGCGGAACGGCATGCGTTGCGGATGGAGAATGCGGTGCATGAGATGGCGCATTGGAAAAGTTACCGGCATGCGCTGGTGAGTGGGGCGCATGAGGAGGATTATGTGCGGTTTGGAGCGCTGCTGGTGGCGGAGCGGATGCGGGTGTCAAGGTATTTGGGGGTGTGAGGTTGACGCTGCGGGATCATGATATATGATGACGTTATCATGAGAACAATTGTGGATTTACCGGATGAACAATTGGGGGCGTTGAGTGCGATGTGCGCGCGGGAGGGGATTTCGCGGGCTGAGGCCATTAGAAGGGCGTTGTCGGCGATGCTGGTTGAGAAAAGCGCGCGGGGGCGGGATGAGGCGTTTGGAGCTTGGAAGAAGAAGAAAGTTGATTCGAGAGAGTTGGTCGATAAAATGCGTGAGGAGTGGGATCGGTGAAGGCGTTGTTCGATAGCGATGTGTTGATTGATTACCTTCAAGGGCTTCCCCAGGCAAAACGGGAGTTGGAGCTCTACGACGAATTTTTTATTCCATGATCTCATGGATGGAGGTGATGTGTGGAGCAGGCAATGAGGATGAGCGGCAGGCTGCGAAGGCCTTGTTTGCTTCAATGAAGGCTGTGGAAATATCGATGGAGGTGGCCATGAAGGCAGTTGGTTATCGAAGGACACAACGGCTTAAGTTGCCTGACGCGATCATTCTGGCGTGCGCGGATTGTCAAGGATGCATTTTGGTGACGCGCAATACGAAGGATTTTGATGTGGGGAATCCGATGGTGAGGATACCCTATCGCGTGTGATGGTAGATGTGGGAGTGGGTGTCGAGGTATTTGGGGGTGTATTGGTGGGGAGGGAGATGATCGATCGCGGTTTACGACCGGCTATGGTCGGAAGGCATCAAGGTATGCCATGGACCGAAACGCCGGTGGAGCGGGCTTTCAGCCCTATGCCATTGCTGCCACCCCACCTTGGGCGTTGCCCAAGGCTGTCATGGGCCGCGCCGTTGGCGCTACGGTGGCGGATGCCATAATCTCGCCTTGGGGCGCTACGGAGTTCGGCGCGGAGAGCCCTAGGATGACATGCGATGCGAAGGATTTCGATGGGGGTGATCCGATGGTGGGGATTGCTGATCGGATGTGGAGGCGGGTGGGGAAGGTTTTTACGTTGAGGCGCTTCGCACGGGTTTTGGTGATGACCGCACGAGACGGCGGCGCTCCCGGGTTCAGGGATTATGAGAACAGGGCGGAGATGGGGTGGCCGCCGTCGGTGATGGGGATGGGGCGGCTGGCGTCCATGAGCTCGTGATAGGGGTTGATGCCCATGGCGGCGTGGATGGTGGCGTGGAAGTCGGGGACGGAGACAGGGTTTTCGACCACGGTTTTGGAGAGTTCATCGGTGACGCCGTAGGCTCCCTGGTGTTTGAGTCCGCCGCCGGCGAGGACCATGGTGAAGGCTTTCCCTTGATGGCCGCGTCCGCCGCCGCCGTCGAACTCGGGGGGGCGGCCAAATTCGGTGGCGATTACGATGAGGGTTTTGTCGAGGAGCTTTTTGGATTCGAGGTCGGTGATCAGGGTGGAGAGGACAGCGTCGAGTTCCTTGATGAGGATGTGTTGTTGGAGCTGGCCGTCGTTGTGGGTGTCCCAGCCGGTGCCGTTGACGAAGCCGGGGTTGTGGGAGACTTCGACAAAACGGACGCCGTCCTGGATGAGGCGGCGGGCGAGGAGGCAGCGCTGACCGAATTCGCCGGCGTAGGCGTTGCGGAGATCGGCGGGTTCGGCTTTGAGGTTGAAGTTGCGCATGAACTCGGGTCCGGCGAGGCGCAGGGCTTCGCGTTGGGCGGTTTCGTATTCGGCAATGGCGGCGGCCTGGGCGACGTTGGCCTGGAGGGGTTTCAGGAGTTTCTCGCGGGCGGCCATGCGGGCGCTGTCGACGTCTTCGGGTCGGGTGAAACCGGAGGGGCCGGCTTCGGTGTCGACGAGGTAGATGTTGCCGTATTTGGAACCGAGGAAGCCGGGGCCGCGGCTGACGCTCGGATAGCCGATGAGCATGTAGGCGGGGACGCGGGGGTTGGCGGCGCCGCGTTGGTGGGCGACGATGGAGCCGATGGAGGGATAGGTGACGTTGCCGCTGACGGGGCGTCCGGTGTGGACGAAGTTGGTGGCGATGGCGTGTTCGTCGATGACGGCGTGGTTGACGGTGCGCACGGCGGTGATGTGCTCCATGAGCTTCGCGGTTTTGGCGAGGTGCTCGGTGACGCGGACGTGGGGGACGCTGGTGTCGATGGAGGGGTAGTCGGAGCCGGCGGCGCGGGGTTTCACCTTGGACGGGCTGTGGACTTTGGGATCGAAGGTGTCGATTTGGGCCATGCCACCGCCGAGCCAGATGAAGATGCAGTGTTGGGCTTTTCCGAGTTTTGGTGTGGCGGAGGAGGCGCTGAGGAATGCGGGAGCGAAGGGGGCCAGGGCGGTGGAGCGGAGGAAGTGGCGGCGGTTCATGGGAAGTCGGAAGATTGGATCTGTTTTTTGGGTTATGGGGCGAAGACGGTTTCGGGGGCGTTGAGGAGGGCCCAGAGGGTGTCTTCCATGCGGAGACGCCACTCGGGAGTGAGTCGGTTGGTGGGGGGATCGCCTTTTCTTGCGGCGACTTCTTGTTGCTGACGAAGGACGTTAGCTTCGGCGTCGAGGTGGTTGGTCCAGGTGACGTATTTTTCGGGTCGGCGCTCTTTGGGCTGAGCGACGGGGATGGAGCCGGTGAAGATGCGGGTGTCGTAGCCTTGGCTGAGGTAGTCAATGTAGGTTTCGCGCTCTTCAGCGGTGGGTTTGCGGGTGAGGAGTTGGAGGAAGAGGGTGTCGATGAGTTGTTCGACGGACTGGTCTTTGAGGGCGAGCTGGGTGATGCCGTGGTCGTCGCTGAGACGGGTGAGCCAGATGGCCATGGTTCCGTTGGAGAGGATGGCGGGTTGGAGGGCGCTGGGGGAGAGGTCGCGGGTGCTGAGGGGATCTTGTCGTGAGCCGCGCCAGCCGAACGCTTGCAAGACGTCGTTGATGGCCTGAATGCGGGGCAGGGCGAGGCTGGGTCGGTCGCGTTCGTTGGAGGTGCTGGTGAGTTCCCAGGCGCGGTTGGGAAGGCCGAGGTTGAGGGAACTGCCCATGTCGCGGCGTCCGTCGATGTCGAGGCTGATTTCTTCGGTGCGCATCGGTTTGCCGGTGGCGGCGAAAGCGGAGTCGACGATTTGTTCGGCGGAGAGTCGGCGTGGGGCGGGGGCGGTGAAGAGGGGGCTGGCTTCGCGCAGGGCGGGGTCGGTGGCGCGCTGGTAGGCGTGGGAGTTGAAGATGAGGCGCGAGAGGTTTTTGAGGCTGTAGTTTTGGCGGGTGAATTCGCGTCCGAGCCAGGCGAGGAGTTCGGGATGGGTGGGTTTGCCTTTTTCCCAGTCTTCGACGGGGTTGATGATGCCGCGTCCCATGAGTTCTTTCCAGACGCGGTTGGCAATGACCTGGGCGAAGCGCTGGTTTTGAGGGGCGGTGATGAGGGTGGCGAGTCGGTCGCGGGTGTCGGTGGGGGTTTCAGCGAGGGTGTCGGCGAGGGCGGCGGGGATGAGGTCTTCGAAGGGCCAAGCGGGGTCGACTTTGGTGCCGGGGTTGAGGGTGACCTGGATGAGCGGTTTGCGGCCGCCTTCGTGAAGTTTGTCGATGGGAACGCTGCTGGTGGTGGGGACGTCGAGGGAGGCTTTTTGCATCATGGCACCGAGTTCGAAGAGGTCCTGCTGGCTGCTTTCGTGGGCGGGCGAGTCGTGGCAGCGGGCGCATTTCATTTCGATGCCGAGAAAGGCGGTGGAGACGATGGTGCCTTTGGCGGCCATGGGGACGTCGTTTTGCGACGCGATACCAAAGCCGGCGGGGCCGCCGAAGCGGTTGGAGCCGCGCATGCGCAGGAGTTCGGTGACGAAGAGGTCGAAGGGTTTGTCGTCGCTGAGGGATTCGTGAAGGAAGAAGCGGAAGGGGCCGGTGTTGTTGAGGGTGGGGTTGAGGATGTTGGGGTTTTCGGCGAGGACGTCCTGCCAGTAGCCCATCCAGCGGTCGGCCCAACGGGGGTCGGCGAGGAGGCGGTCGATGGTTGCCGCGCGTTTGTCTTTGGAGGTGTCGGCGAGGAAGGCTTCGATTTCTTTGAGGGTGGGGGGAATGCCGATGGTGTCGAGGGTGATGCGGCGGAGGAAGTGGAGGTCGGAGGTGGTGTCGGTGAGTTCGATGCGTTCGACATTGAGTTCGGGCCAGACGGCACCTTCGTCGATCCAGCGGCGCAGGATGTCGATTTGTTCGGCGGTCAATGGATGGCCTTTGGGGGGCATGATGTAGTCTTCGTCGGTGGTGGTGACGCGGTGGAAGAGGGAGCTTTCGGCGGCTTTGCCGGGGGTGATGGCGGGTCCGTCGGATTCGCCGCCGATGAGGGCGGAGGCGAGGTTGTCGAGGACGAGGTCGCCTTTGGTTTTGGTGCCTTGGTGGCAGCTGTAGCAGTTGGCTTCAAGGATGGGGAGGACTTCGCGGTAGAAGTTGACGCCGTCTTTTTTGGCTTTGGTGTATTGGGTGGCGACGGTGGCGATTTTTGAGTTGATGAAGTGGTCGATGGCGTTGTTGGCCGGGTAGTCGGGGGTGGGGGCGGGGACGGGGATGTCCTTGGTGCTGGTGAGGTATTGTTGGGCGGCTTCGCGGCGTTTGTTCCAGTAAGGGGCGTGCTGCTGGCGGAGCTCTGCGCGGCGCTTTTGGTTGAGGGTGGTGAGTTGGGCAAGTTGGGCGTTCCGGTAGGCGGGAATGGCGGTATCGGGGTAGTCGATCCTTTGGGTGCCGGGGGTTAGCAGTTGCCAGGTTTGGGTGCCTTGGAGGGAGATGGCGACGATGGATTCGCCGAGTTCGGGTCGACGGTTGCTTCTGCCGACCATGCCTCCGACCATTTGCTCGTAGATGATGAGGTGTGAGCCGCCTTGGGATTCGAATTCGATCCAGGCTTCGCTGTCGCCGGGTTGGACCCAGCGGAAGTTGGGATCGCCGAGGTCGAGGAATTTGTCCTGTTCGCTGACGAGGTTGTGGGCGCTGGTGTTGTTTTTGGGGAAGGGGGTGGTGAGGGTTTGTTTGCCGTTGATGTGGAGTCGGGCGGCGCCGCGTCCGCGCATGAGGAGACGATGTTTGCCGACAGGGATTTCGACCTTGGCGGCGGCGCGGATGACGGAGGGGTTGGGGCGGTCGGCGCGGATGCCGGTATCGATGTATTTCTGAGGGAGTTCGAAGAAACCGAAGGCGGACTCCTGGTAGGTCTCGGTGGGCTGTGGTGGATGATCGGGCCAGGCGTTTTTCCTGGGGATGTTTTCTTCGCAGATTTGCACGAGGACTTTGCCGTCAGGGATGGTGGCGGGGTCGACCGTGGGGGGCGGGGGCATGAACTGGAAGCGCTGGGCGAGGGTGGTGCCGGGAACGGATTTGCGGTAAATGGCGATTTCATCGAGCGCTCCATTCAGGGTGTTGCCGGGTCCGCCGCCATTGCCGGTGCCGATCAGGATGTCGTCGGCATCGTGAACGGGTGGGGCGGTGGTTTTTCCGGCCATGTCCCAGGTGCCGCTGGAGATTTTTTTGCCGTCGATGTAGCCGCTGATGCTGTCGGGTTTGCCGAAGGTGTAGGTGACGGCGACGTGGTGCCAGCCGGGGCCGGGGGTGAAACCATCTTTGGCGACCCAGCGATGGGAGTTTTCCTCGCCGCTGGTGGTGCGGCTGCGGAACAGGAAGGTGGGTTTGGCTTCGCCGTTTTCGCCTTTGAGTCGGAGTGCCCAGTTTTGGTTTTCGGAGGGGAGGCCGGGGGTTTTGTTGCGGCCTTTGCCGATGAGGTAGACGTAGCGGCCGTTGGCGATGTCTGCCGATTGAACCCAGGTTTCGATGGTGATGGTTTCGCCTTGTTTGAAGCGCAGATTGTCGTCGGGGAGTTCGGATTCCTTGACGCGGATGGAGCTGTCTTTGCCGGTGAAGGTGGCGGCTTGGTTGCCAGCGGGGAAGGCGGGATAGGTGGGGGTTTGTGGACCGGCGGGGGCGATGGCGGCTTTGCCTTCGAGGGTGCCGGGCTTGGGTTTGGAGTCGGGGGTGTCAAAGGTCCATTTGGCGACGGGGGCGACTTTGGGGATGACGACCGAGTCGTTGTTGGTGGTTGGTTCGGTTGGGGTGGGGGTTTTGTCGCCGGAGTCACCGGAATCGTTGGCGGCGGAGAGCACCAGGTTGGCGGGGAGGACGAGGATGCAGAGCGTGAGGATGATGAAGCGGGAAAGGTGCATGGCGGGCGGCGACGGATTTTGGGGTGATGATAACAGAATTCGTCTGTGGAAGTAAACGTTACTGGGGTGGCAAAGTGAATAACTCTTTCGTGGGGGGCGGGAAGTGGGAAGTGGGAAGTGGGAAGTGGGAAGTGGGAAGTGGGAAGTGGGAAGTGGGAAGTGGGAAGTGGGAAGTGGGAAGTGGGAAGTGGGAAGTCGGAAGTCGGAAGTCGGAAGTGGGAAGTCGAAACGAGGGGTGGTTGGCGGCGTTGGGAGATGGCGAAAGCGGTGTCGCGCCCTAGGGCTTGCCAACGTAGTCCAAATTTTAGGGGCTTGCGAGCGATGGAAAATTGCGATTGTCAGGGGCGGGGCGGCATTTATAGAGGGAGCGATGATTTCCCAATCCCGACCCATTCGCAAAGCTGTGATTCCTGCTGCTGGTTTTGGCACGCGTTTTTTGCCAATCTCCAAAGCGGTGCCGAAGGAGATGCTGCCGGTGGTGGACAAGCCAGTGATTCAGTATGTGGTGGAAGAGGCGGTGGCCAGCGGGATCACGGACATTTTGATGATCATCAGTCGTGGCAAACGGGCGATTGAAGAGCATTTCATGACGAACGTTGAGCTGGAGGCGGATCTGGAATCCAAGGGCAAGATCGAGTTGCTGGAAGAGTTGCGGGCATTGTCGAAATTGGCGCGGATTCATTATGTGTTTCAGCCCAAGATGGGCGGGCTGGGGGATGCGATCCGTTGTTCAAGGGATCACGTAGGGGATGAACCATTTGCGGTGTTGTTGGGTGATGCATTGGTTTCACCGGGCGAGGGAGCGAAACCGGTGCTTCGGCAGTTGATGGATGTGCAGGAGGAATTCGGCGGTAACGTGGTGGCGCTGGAGGAGGTGCCGCTGGAGAAGGTGAGCCGGTATGGGATTTTGGGCGGGGCGGAAGTTCGGCCGGGAGTGATCAAGGGGGAGGTGTTTGTGGAGAAACCTTCGGTGGAATCGGCACCATCAAGACTGGCGGTTTCGGCGAGGTATTTGCTGACGGCGTCCATCTTTGATGAGCTGGACAAGACGCCGAAAGGGAAGGGCGGAGAGTTGCAACTGACGGATGCGATGGCGTCTTTGATGACGAGAGAACCGTTGTATGGCGTGAAATATGACGGGCGTCGGAATGACATTGGCAACAAGCTCGATTTCATCAAAGCGAATGTTGAATGGGGCATGAAACGCGAGGACATTGCAGGTGATTTACGGGCATACATCGAGAAACTACTTCAGGCATCTTAAGCATCTCGATCGCTTCGTTTGGTCGGCGCTGAGGAATTGATGATGAAGAAGGGTGAAAAATTTGGCTTTTCCCCTTGCACTTCAGCTCTTGGCTGCTAAACATCCTTCCCCTCCGCCCCACAATGACTGTGGCCAACGGGTGGGTAAGCCACTTTATCTGTTATTTCCATGCGAGTCCGTCCTTCTGTAAAACGTTTGTGCGAAACCTGCCGAGTCATTCGGCGTCGTGGGGTCGTGCGCATTGTCTGCAAGAACCCACGCCATAAGCAGCGTCAGGGCTAATCTTCACCACCTCGTATAACCGTCACCGAAAACGCATTATGGCACGTCTGCTTGGAGTCGAAATCCCGAATGAGAAGCGCATCGAAGCTTCTCTCCCTTATATTTATGGCATTGGCCCTTCCCTCACCCGGAAGATCCTTGCTGAAACCGGCGTTGATCCTAACATTCGCGCTGGCGAATTGTCCGACGATCAGCTTGCTGAAATCAGCCGTGTGATCGCCGCCAAAGGCATCATCGTTGAAGGCGACCTTCGTCGTGAGCTTGGCGCCCATTTGAAGCGTTTGAGCAGCATCAACTGCTACCGCGCCACCCGCCACCGTCGTGGACTTCCTGTCCGTGGCCAGCGCACCAAAACCAATGCCCGCACTCGTAAAGGCAAGCGTAAGACCGTCGGCGTGCAGCGCAACCCGAATGCCAAAACCGGCAAAGTCTAATTTTGTTAATTTGATTGATAAGAGTCAAAGGATGTCGTGAAGACGTTCTAATTTTTCCCTGAATATCATGGCCGAAGAACAAGACAACACCATTGAGCCAACCGCTCCAGTCGCAGAAGCGGCTCCGGTTGCTCCCCAAACCGACGCGGCTCCTGCTGCTCCAGCAACTGCAACCGCCGCTCCAGCAGCCGCACCTGCAGCTCCTGAAAAAGAAAAACAAAAGACCATCAATGATGTGTTCTTGAGCCTTGATGGCGGTGCCACTGAGCAGCCCAAGGTCATCAAAGCCAAGGGGAGCAAAAACGTTTCCAGCGGTATCGTTCATGTCACCGCGACTTTCAACAACACCCTGGTCACCGTGACCGATCGCAATGGCAATGTCATTGGCTGGTCGAGCGCTGGCAAGATGGGTTTCAAAGGTTCCCGTAAAGGCACCGCGTATGCCGCCCAGGTGGTTTCGCAAGATGCCTGCCGTCAGGCCATGGGCCACGGTTTGCGTGAAGCTGAAGTTCGTTTGAAGGGACCTGGTTCAGGTCGTGAATCCGCCGTTCGTGCCGTTCAAGCTCTTGGCATCGACGTTGCGATCATTAAAGATGTGACCCCCGTTCCACACAACGGTTGTCGTCCACCAAAAGCGCGCCGCGTCTAGTCTGAATTTTAGTTTTTACCTTTTACTGTCATGGCACGTTACACTGGTCCTAGAGAAAAAATCGCCCGTCGTTTTGGAGTCGCCCTTTTTGGCCCTTCCAAGGCGCTTGAAACCCGCAACTTCCCACCCGGGCAGCACGGCGTTCGCAACACCCGTCGCAAACTTTCCGATTACGGCACCGCCCTTGCGGAGAAACAAAAACTCCGTTTCACCTACGGCGTTCTTGAGAAACAATTCCGTCGCGTTTTCGCTGAAGCGGTTCGTCGCAAAGGCGTGACCGGCACGATCCTTCTTCAGTTGCTTGAGCTTCGTCTCGACAACGTCGTTTACCGTCTTGGTTTTGCCAACACGCGTTTCGCTTCCCGTCAGATGGTCAACCACGGTCATATCACGGTGAATGGCAAATCGGTCGACGTGGCCAGCTACCTTTGCGGACCTGGCGATGTGATCGCGGTGAAAAACAACGTGCGTTCGCAGCAGTTGGTGAATCGTTTCCTTGATCTTACTCAAGGCGTGATCACTCCTGACTGGGCGACCGTTGATCGCGACAACAAGACCGGAACTGTCAATCGTGCTCCTGAGCGCGAAGAGATCGAAGTGTTCTGTAACGAGCAGTTGGTCGTTGAGCTTTACTCCCGTTAATTCGGTCGATTAGTTTTTGGAAAACGGCGCGCACGAAAGTGGGCGCCGTTTTTTGTGGTGAATGAGTTGGGAGCGAAGATGCGGAAAAGAATCAGGGCGGTGAATTGAATATGTCGGCAGCGATCAAAATCGGGCCCAACCTCCTCTATCTCAGGATAACCGACGCCTATTTGGTTGGGGCAGTTATCTGTGTCTATCTGTGTTCATCTGTGGTTTTGAATAGAAGTCTTCAAAATGGTGAAACAGGGGTTTGATTTTTAACCACAGATGGACACAGATAAACACCGATCAAATGAGTTGAGCTGGTGGCTTTTTGATGACCTTGGCTCGTAACTACTTTTGTCTATTTAACGCTTTAACCTCTACGCCATTGTGACCCGTTTTCGTCCCTGTATTGATCTTCATGATGGCAAGGTGAAGCAGATTGTGGGCTCGACGCTGCAAGACATCGGGGCGGGGCCCAAGGAGAATTTTGTAAGTGATCAGTCGGCCGCGTGGTTTGCCCATCGATATCGTGAGGATGGCTTGACGGGCGGGCATGTGATCATGCTGGGAGGTGGCAATGAGGAGGTGGCGCTGCAGGCGTTGGAGGCGTTTCCGGGAGGATTGCAAATTGGGGGCGGGATCAAGGCGGTGAATGCGTTGAAGTATCTCGAGGCGGGTGCGAGTCACGTGATCGTGACCAGTGCGATTTTTGATGCGGACGGGAAGTTTAACGAGCGGGAGTTGGAGACGATTGCTGAGGTGGTGGGGCGTGATCGGTTGGTGCTGGATTTGAGCTGCAAGGCGCACGAAGGAGGCTGGCGCGTGGCAATGAATCGGTGGCAGTTGCTGACTGATCTAAAGGTGGATGAGGCGGCCTTTCGGCGGTTGTCGCCTTACTGCGCGGAGTTCTTGATTCATGCGGTGGATGTGGAAGGCAAATGTGAAGGGATTGATGAAGATCTGGTGGTGCATCTGGCGGGGTGGTGCGGGTTGCCGATGACTTATGCGGGAGGGGCGAGGTCGTTGGAGGATTTGAAGCTGGTCGACCGGTTGAGTGATGGGAAGATCGACGTGACGATTGGCAGTGCTTTGGATATTTTTGGTGGCAGCGGAGTGAAGTATGAGGAGTGCGTGGCGTTTAATCGCAGGGTTGGGTAGAGGGGAGTGTTCGGGTTTGAATACCAATTTACCCGCGGGCTAAAATGTGGGGAGTGTTCGAAAAGGGTTTTTGTCCCGACGGGACAACTCATAAAAGCCCGGCACGAAGTGCCGGGTGGTGGTCATGATGGGGATGGCGTCCTGTAGGGACGCTTTATGCGAGGGGAGGAGCGATCGCGGCTCTGCATGAGGCGTCCCCACAGGACGCTCAAATCAGCCCGCCCGAACCCGGCACCTTGTGCCGGGCTATTATGAGTCGTCCCGTTGGGACGTGAATTTCGGATGCAAACAAGACATCCGAACCGACGGTTGTTACATCACTGCCACCGCCGTTTCTTAACACGAAAAACCGACCAGGCAGACGGGGCTGTTGGTCGGTGGATGAGGTTGATAAAAGGGCTAGTGACTATGACTGACTAGACCTTGGGTTTGCGTCCGGTGATAAGGGAGACAATGAACAGCACAAGGAAAACGACGAAGAGAACTTGGGCGATCCAGGCGGCGGTTCCGGCGACTCCGCCGAAGCCAAGAACTCCGGCAATAAGGGCGACAACGAGGAAAATGATGGCGTAGTGAAGCATGGTATTTGGTAGGTTGTGGGTTGTTTTTTTCTGGTTTGGATTCCCGTTCGAAGCCTTCAGGCTGGAATGGAGAAGAGTTTAAATGAACTGATTGATTGATGAGAATTGAACAAAGAGAGACTAGGCGGCGACGTCAGCAGCCTCGTTGTTGATGCCCGAGTTGAACCAGCCGCCGGTGGCGATTCGAGTGAGTTCTTGATCGGTCGTGACAGCTCGTTGCAACATCTCGTTGAGAGTCTTGGAAATCGTCTTGTGACTGAGCACGCGGGCAAACTCTTTGGCGGTGCCGAAGCCGGCGATCTCGTAATGCACAATGCGCTGGGCGTTGGCAATGAGGGCGGCGTCGATGGTGGCAGTATCACCCCAGTCACTGGTGGTGTCCTTCGCTTCGCGGATGAGACCATCCATGGCTTCGCAGGTGACTCCCTGGGGGGGGACGCCAAGTTCGTTGCACATTTCTGCGAGGAGCTTGATGTTTTGACGAGTCACTCCCTCGACGGTTTTGAGTTGCTCGCGAAGCTTGATCGAAGTCGCCGTGGTGATGAAGCTGGCGAGGTGCCGATTATAATTCTCCTCAGCATTGAAGAGGTCACGCAATTGCTCGCGCAGCAGATCTTCAAGGGAAAAATATTTCTTCATACACCTTAACATAGCAGGGATGGGACCAGTGAAGATCCTGTTGGTGCAATTACCTGAGGATGAGTGGATTAGGGGTTTTCATGGGGGTCGATTCCACAGAGCAGATGGCATCATTCCAAGGCAATTTGCACATGGCTGTGGGCGAATTGCACGAAGCGTTGATGTTTAACGTCCCAGTTGCCAACTTGAGCGTTTGGGGTTTGAATGAACAGCTTGACGACGCCTTCTCACAACGCCCGGACGATTGCGGTTTGCTTTGCGGCGGCAATGTCGGTCACTGCTCTGGTTTTGACGGCAGTGACGTGGTCGAAGATGCACCGGAGCATTCGTGTGATGCAGGAGACGCTGGAATTGCGGATGGAGTGGGAGCGCACTTTGTCGTTGATGAAGGACGCGGAAACGGGGCAGAGGGGGTATTTGCTAACGGGGGTTGAGGAGTATCTTGAACCGTTTGAACGGGCGAAGAGTTCTCTGCCTGATATGGTGAGCCGATTGTCTGAGCTGACGACGAAGGCGGGTAAAAGCGATGGGGAGGCAAAGGCCGTGGGGGAGTCGATGAGGCAGCTGTTGGATGCGATGTCGGAGACGGTGGTGGTGAGGCGTCGTGAGGGGATCGAGGCGGGATTGCAGATGATGCAAAAGGCGGACAGCAAGCGATTGATGGACGCCATCCGTGTGAGAATTTCAGAGGTCGTGGACGAGCAGGAGGTATTTATCGAAAAGGGGGCGAGGGCGATGCAGATGGATTTGCGCTGGGGTTACGTGAGCGCGATCTCCACGGGGGCGATGGCCTTGCTGGCGGGGGTGGTGGCGCTGTTCCTTTTGCGTGAGGCGCACTATCGGGCAAGACGCGAGGAGCGTTTGATGATGGAGAAAAAGCGGGCGGAGGAATCGAACCAGCAGAAAAGCACGTTCCTGGCGACCATGAGTCACGAAATTCGCACGCCGATGAATGCGATCTTGGGATTTGGCGAGTTGCTGGAGGAGGAGGTGAAGTCGGAAAAGGAGAAGCGATATGTGCAGTCGATTCTGACGGGCGGGAGGTCGCTGCTACAGCTGATCAATGACATCCTGGATCTCTCAAAAATTGAGGCGGGGATGATGCAATTGAAGGAGGAGCCGATGGATGTGCGGGATCTGGGGGCGTTTGTGCAGCAGTTGTTTGGTCAGCAGGCGGCGGAGAAGGGCGTGATGCTGCGGGTGGAGGTGGATGAGAAGCTGCCGCATTCGCTGTTGCTGGATGGGGTGCGGTTGCGGCAGATTTTGATCAATGTGGTGGGCAATGCGTTGAAGTTCACTGATTCAGGCAAGGTGGAGGTGCGGTTTTATGCGGATGATGGACGGGAGGCGACCCACAGCCGCTTGGATTTACACATGGAGATTGACGACACGGGGCGGGGGATTGCGCCGGAGTTCCAGCGCGACATTTTCCAGCCGTTCATTCAGGTGGAGGAGGTGTCGGGATCGAAGCGTAATCATGGCACGGGTCTTGGTTTGACGATCGTAAAGCGACTGACGGAGCTGGTGAACGGTCGGGTGTCGATGAAGAGTGAGGTGGGCAAGGGCACGCAGTTCCATTTTGAGTTCCCCGGGGTGACGGTGTCGGCGAGGCTGCCTTTGGTTCAGGGCGGTCGGGATGCGGAGGTGAATTTTGATGACCTGCAGCCGAGCAAGATTCTGGTGGTGGACGACAACGAGACCAACCGGGAATTGTTGAAGGGAATTTTTGAGGGGTCGAGGCACACACTGCGTTTTGCCACCAATGGACGGGAGGCGGTGGACGAGGTGGGGCGGGAGCTGCCGGATGTGGTGTTGATGGACATTCGCATGCCGGTGATGGATGGCCGGGAGGCGTTGCGGGCGATTCGGTCGAAGAAGGATTTGAGTTTGCTGCCGGTGATTGCGGTGACGGCGTCGAGTTTGTCGGAGGATGAGCGTCAGTTGCGGAGTTCGTTTGACGGGTATGTGCGCAAGCCCTTTTCGAGATTGCAGCTTTACCTGGAGCTGGCGCAGTTCATTGCGCGGGTGGATGCGGTGGAGGCACCGTCGGAGTATGTGGTGGAGCCGGGGATAGTGCTGGACGAAGGGCAGCGGTCGGAGTGGCGGAATCTGGCGGGGAGGTTGAGGGAGATTGAGGTCGAGGTTTGGCCGGGGGTGCGCGACGGGATGCTGATGTCAGAGGTGCGGGCGTTTGCGACCAACTTGCTGGAGACGGGGCGCACCTCGCGTTGCAGCGTTTTGGAGCTGTATGCCAAACGGTTGCTGGCGGACATCGACTCATTTTCGTTGTCGTCTTTGGAGAATGGTTTGCAGGCGTTCCCCAAATGTATTAAGGAAATTGAAATGCTTTCGAATTCGGATCATCCATGATTATACCCTCTGTCTCTGATGGCCGTGATACGATTCTGATTGTTGATGATCAGGAGCAGAACCTGAAAGTGGTGGGGACGGTGCTGACCATGACGGGTTACGAGGTGATTCCTGCGTCGAGTGGCGTGCAGGCTCTGAAGCGGCTGGAGGCGCATGTGCCGGATCTGATTTTGCTGGATGTGCTGATGCCGGAGATGGATGGCCTGGAGGTGTGCCGACAGATCAAGGGGATGCCTGAGCTGGCGGAGATCCCGATCATTTTCCTTTCGGCGGCGGATGACAAGAACCTGATCGTGCAGGCACTGGAAACGGGCGGGGTGGATTATGTGACGAAGCCGTTCAACAAGGCGGAGTTACTGACGCGGGTGCGCGCGCATCTGGCATTGAAGCATGCACGGGACCAGTTGCGTCATCTGGCGGAGGACAAGGATGAGCTGTTGGGCATCATGGCGCATGACTTGAAGAATCACCTGGCGGGGATGCGCATGAGTGCGGGCCTGTTGCAGAGTCGGGAGGCCGAGCTGCCGGAGAAGTGTGTGAAGATGGTGGGCAACATCATTCAGTCGACGGACAGCATGATCGCGTTTGTGCGGGAGTTTTTGGCGAATCAGTCGGCCGAGCGATTGCAGTTGCGGAGTGAGGCGGTGGATTTGGGATTGATCATCAAAGGGTCGGCCGCACGGCACGAAGCCATGGCGGCGGCGAAGAACATTGCGCTGGTGCTGGATTTGTCTTCGGAACCGGTGGTGGCGCAGGCGGATGCCGAGGCGGTCACACGGGTGTTGGACAACTTGGTTTCGAACGCGCTGAAGTTCACGCCATCGGGCGGGACGCTGACACTTGCGACGGCGAACGGGCCGGGTCGATGGGTGCAGTTTTCGGTGATCGATGACGGACCGGGCTTCACAGCATCGGACGAGGAGAAGATGTTCCGTCGTTATGCGCGATTGAGTGCGCGGCCGACCGGTGGGGAGCCTTCAACGGGGTTGGGATTGTCGATTGTGAAACGGCTGCTGGAGGGCATGAAGGGGATCATTTCTTTGAACAAATCGGTGGAGCGCGGCAGTTGTTTTGTGATTAAGCTGCCGGTGGTGGGGTCGTAGCTGGGGCCGCAGTCGGCGAGGGTTGCTGATTGGGTGGAAGGTGGTAGGTTTCTATTTTTGATTGCACATGGATATTCTGATTGTTGATGACGAGAAAATCATTCGCGACGTGACGTCGCAGTTGATCGAGGACGCGGGCCATTATGCGGAGTCGGCGGCAAATCCTGAGATCGCGTTCGAGACGCTGAAGGAGAGCAATTACGATCTGGTGCTGCTGGACATGAATCTGGGCGCGGAGAACGGGCTGGATGTGCTGGAGAAATTGCAGAAGCAATATCCACAGGTGCCGGTGGTGGTGTTTACGGCGGCGGCATCGGTGACCACGGCGGTGGAGACGATGCGGCGCGGCGCGATGGACTTTTTGGAGAAGCCGTTTACGCATGCACAGTTGAGCATGGTGCTGGCAAGGGTTCAGAAGCACAAGCTGCTGGCGGAGCGAGTGGTGGAGCTGGAGACGCAGGTGGCGGGTCAGGCACCGGAGTATATTTTTGATTCGACTTCAGCGCCGGTTCAGTCGGCGTTTGGCGTGCTGTTCCGTGCGGCAGAGACGCCGGCTTCGGTGTTGATTCTGGGAGAAAGCGGCACGGGGAAAAGTGTGGTGGCGAAGGCGGTGCATGATCGCAGTCGACGCTTGAACAAGCCGTTCATCACGGTGAACTGTCCGAGTTTGTCCAAGGAGTTGTTGGAGAGTGAATTGTTTGGTCATGTTCGTGGCGCATTCACTGGCGCGATGAAGGATCACTGGGGCAAAGTGAAGGCGGCCGAGGGCGGGACCTTGTTTTTGGACGAGATTGGGGAGCTGCCGCTGGAGATTCAGCCGAAGCTGTTGAGGCTGTTGCAGGATCGCGAGTATGAGCGCGTGGGGGAGAACGTGACGCGGTCGGGAGACGTGCGCATCATTGCGGCGACGAACCGAGATCTGTCGGAGGCGGTGGCGAATGGGACGTTTCGTGAGGATTTGTTTTATCGTCTGAATGTGATCACCGTGGAGATGCCGCCGCTGCGCCAGAGGCCGGGGGATTTGGAGCGGTTCGCGGAGAAGTATCTATTGTTTTTCGCGAAGCAGTGCGCCCGCAAGGCGCGGAGTTTTTCGCCGGAGGCGAGGGCGTGCATGCTGGCCCATGGTTGGCCGGGGAATTTGCGGGAGCTGCGCAATGCGATTGAGCGCGCGGTGATTTTGAGTCAGGGTAAGGAGATCGAAGCGTCGGATTTGCCGAACTCGGTGACGGGCAATCAACCCGTGGCAATGACCGGTGGGGCGGTGGTGGGAGATTTGATTTCTTTGGAGGAATTGGAGACCTCACACATTCGCGCCGTGCTTTCGCGCACGACCAGTTTGCATGCGGCGGCTGAGGTGTTGGGGATTGATCAGGCGACCCTGTATCGCAAGCGCAAGAAGCTGGGGATGGCCGGAGATGGGGAGAAGTAGGGGGGCGGGAGTTGGCGAAGCGGGACATTTATTTTAGGCACTTCGTGCGGGGTTGTTGATGGTCGCTCGGGACGGCGGCGCTCCCGGGGTTACTTGGGGTATTGTTGGAGCCACTTGGTGGCGGAGGGGTGGCCTAGGCTGGCGGCTTGTTCGATCAGTTGACGGGCGCGGGTTTGATCGAGTTTTGCGGGGGGCTGGCCGGCGTAGTGCCAGATGCCGAGGGTGTAGAGACAGAGGGGGTCTTTGGCGATGACGCCTTTCTCAAGGGCGTCGAGGGCGCGCTGAGGGTTCTTTTTGACGGCGTTGAAGTAGGATTGATAGAGGAAGAAGTTCGCGTTGGGCTGGTTGGCTTCGACGGCTTTTTGGAGGAGTTGGGTGGCCTGGTCGAAGTGCTCGGCTTCACCGGTGGTTTCGCCGAGAAAGAGGAGGGCTTTGCCTTTGAGGTAGTCGGCACCGGGATGGTTTTTGGCCTGGGCGCGGGTGGCAAGATCGAGAGATTGCTGAGGGTCTGCGGTGACGCCGCGTCCGGCAAAGTAGGCTTCGCCGAGGAGGACCATGGCGTCGGGATCGTCGGCGTCGACGGCGGATTTGAGTTTGGTGATGCCTTGTTCGATGAGCTGGGGGTTGTTCTGGGCGATGCCGGTGTCGAGCTGGGCGCGACCGACGTAGGCAATGGCTTTTTGACTGCCGGTTTGTTCGGCGAGCTTGAAGTAGCGGAAGGCGGTGTCGGGTTCAGAGTGCTGGGCGAGGATGAGCCAGGCTTGGGGGAGTTTCCAGGTTTCGGCGGCGAGTTCGATTTGTTTGAAGATGGGGAAGATGGCGGCGGGCTGGAGCTGGCTGAGCTGGTCGATGATGTCGGTGGCCTGGGATTTGAGTTCGGTGGTCCAGTTGGAGTTGGTCTGGACGGCGTCGAGCAGGAGGTTGAGGGCCTGGATGTAGTTGGAGCCGCGGAATGCCTGGTCGGCGTGGAGTTGGTGGGCGAGGAGGTTGATGGGAGGGGCGGTTTCGGAAGGGCTGGAGGCGCGGAGTTGTTCGAGTTTGTCGAGGATGGGCTGGTGGGAGGCGATTTGCCGGGCGAGCATTTGCTGGCGGATGGTGTCGAGGATGGCGGCAAGTTCGGGGGCGAGAGGTTTGGCGTAGTCGGGGGAGGCTTTGATGGCGGCGAGGTAGAGGTCGATGGCTTGGGATTGCTGGCCGGTGGCGGTGGCGGCGGGGATGAGGAGTTTGGCGGTAAGAAGGTGACGTTGTTTGTCGAGGGGCCAGGGTTTGGTTTTGTTGAGCTGGTCGATGAGCTTGTTGCGGTCGGGGGAGGTTGAGGGAGGGATTTGCTCGGGGGATACAAGGAGGCCGGTGATGGCGCGGTCGGCGTCGAGATAGATTTCGTTGAGGTAGCGTTCGACGGCGTCTTTGCTTTCGGGGCTGGTGCGGAGGGTTTCTTCGGCGGCGGTGCACCAGGCGAGGAGGCTGGCCCATTGCTGGTTTTCTTTGGCGCTGTTGCGTTCCTGCTGGAGGGCCTGCCATTGTTTGCTGCCGGTGAGTTCGCGGAAGTCGACGGCCTGAAGTTCGATGCGGCCTTTGATGAAGTAGGCGGCGGTGGTGGCAAGGATGATGGCGCCGAGGCTGCCGAGGATGAGGATAAGGAGACGGCTTTTTTTGGTCTCGTCGAATTCGCTGGCTCGTTGTTCGAGCTGCTGGCGCATTTCCTCGAGTTTGCGTTCTTCGACGGCGAGTTTTTCTTTGGCGAGTTCTTCGGCGAAGACTTCTTCCTGGACGCGGCGGGATTGCTGGACTTCGAGCTGGCGGACGGTGAGGTATTCCTGCTGGACTTCTTCTTCGAGCTGGGCGGCTTCGTTTTTGAGGGCTTCGATGCGTTCGAGGCTTAGTTTTTCGCGTTGCTGGAAGTCGAGTTCGCGGGCTTGCAGGGCCTCTTCGACGGCGGCGCGCTGGCGCTGGAGGTCGGATTCGCGGGCTTTGGCTTCCTCCTGGAGTTTTTGGAAGTCGAGCTGGGCGCGAAGCTGGATTTCCTGTTCGAGGCGCTGTTGTTCACGGCGTTTTTCTTCGAGGAGAGCCTGCTGTTGTTCGAGTTGTTGTTTTTGCTCGGCGAGGCGTGCTTGTTCGTCGGCGAGGCGCTGGGCGCGTTCGCGTTCGTGGGCGGCGACGTCGTGACGGGCCTGTTCGAGGGCAGCGCGTTCGCGGGCGATCCAGTCGCGTTCGGCCTGGACGCGTTCGTCTTCGCGGAGGCGTTCGGCTTCGGCATCGAGTTCGGCGCGGCGTTTGTCGAGGTCGCGCATGCGGTCGGACACGGGGGCTCCGGCGGCGGCCATGAAGGTGTCGGAGTCCATCAACGCGCTGAGGCCGGTGAGGCCACTGCTGCCTCCAGAACCAGAAGGCCCGCGCGGGGCGATGGTGGTGGCGTCGTCGGGGGAGGAGGTGAAGGCGACGCTGGGGGCGGGGGGATTTGGATTGGGTTTGGATTTGGCGGGACCGACGGCGCGGCGGGTGACGAGTCGGGTGGCGTAGGGGTCTTCGAGTTCGTCTTCGGGAAGTTGGGGGGCGGGGATGCCTTCGGCGACGCAGAGGAGGCGGAGGAGGGTGTGGCAGGTTTGCGGTGTCTGCGGGCGTTGACCGGTGAAGTGGCGTTCGAAGAAGTCGTTGCTTTCGGCGGTGAGCGAGGGTGAGGGGATGTAGGCGTTGCCGCTGCGACCCTGACCTGTGAGGAGCCGGTAGCAGAGCTGGATGAAGTCGGTGGAGAGCCGGGTGATCGCCTGGGCGGCCTGGCTGTCGGAGGGCAGAACGTAGTCCTGGGTGGAGTTGCTGAGGCGCAGGGGGCAGACTTTGACGCTCCAGTTGGTCCAATCTTTGAGGGGGCGGCGGAGAAGGGCGCTGCGTTCGGGCTCGGTGAGCTTGTCCCATCCTTCGACGGCGATGCTGAGTCGCTCGATGGCGGTTTCCATGGCGGTGAGGCCCTGGCTGGCGGCGAAGTCCATGGCTTCGGCGATCTGGGTGAGCAGCGGGAGGATGTGGGCGAGGGAAAGCTGCTGGTGGGCTTTGAGGAGATGGAGCGCAGTGGGGCCGGAGATGCGTTCGGTGGCGAGCCGGCATTCAGCTCCGGTGTGTTCAAAATGGAGGAGGCGTTGCCAGCGGGGGTGGTCGAGGGGACGAAGGACGGCGGCGAGGCGTTGAAGGCGCAGGATAAGGCCTTGTTTCTGGGCGAATTCGGGAGGGAGTTCGCGGAGGTTGACGATGTTGCCGGTGAGGATGTCGCGGGCGAGCGAGAGTTTGCCGAAGTCGTCGCTGCCGATGACTTCGATGGGTTCGTAGCCGCCGAGGCCGGATCTTTCGTTGTCGTGACTGCTGGTGCGAAGCTGCAGGGTGTTGCCGGTGGCGGCGGCGATGCCGAGGAGGTTTTGCAGGGCCTGGACGAGGGCGGCGGGGGAGGCGTAACGTTCTTCGGCGGATTTGGCGAGCAGCCGTTTGAGGATGGTCAGGCTGGCTTCGGGCATTTCTGGCAGCAGACGCCAGTCGGGCTCCGTGTTCACATGATGAAACATGATCTCGAACTGGGAGCCGAGGAAGGGTGGGTTGCCGGTGAGACAGAACCACATGACGGCACCGAGCGAGTAGAGGTCGGAGCGGGAGTCGAGATGCGAGGCTTCGAGAAGTTGTTCGGGACTGGCGAAGGCGGGGGTGCCGATGAAGCCGCCTAAGGTGAGTCCGCCGGTGTCGGTGGGAGTGCCTTCGCGGGCGACGCCGAAGTCGATGAGTTTGACGTGGGCTCCGCCGGTGCTGTCGCTGGTGAGGAGGATGTTGGAGGGTTTGAGGTCGCGATGGATGAGCTCGTGCGATTCGAGTGCCTGGAGGGCGGCGGCGGCCTGGACGGCGAGGCGAAAGGTGTCCTGGACTTCGAAGGGGCCGTGCTGGTCGACGTAGTCATGGAGGGACGGACCGTCGCAAAACTCCATCGCGTAGAAGGGGCCCGAGGAGGATTCGCCGTAGTAGAAGACGTTGGCCACATGGGGGTGGCGGAGGCGGGCCATCATCTGCGCCTCTTGAAGAAAACGCTGGCGGGCGGCGGGGTAGCCGAGCAGTTCGACGGAGGGAACTTTGACAACGGCGAGGGAAAGAAGATGTTGATCGAGGGCCTTGTATGTGGCGCCCATGGCACCCTGGCCCAGCATGTGGGGCGAACCGTCCGAGCGCATGAGCACTTCAAAGTGGGCGAATCGGAGCGGCTGTGGCATGGCTAAAGGTTAGAGTAGAGGTGGGGCGGGCACAAGTGCGGGGGCGGTGGGAAATGCTACCGGCAGGGTTGATTGTGCGGGCGACGGAGGCAGTGACTTTTTTCGGCACCGTGGTGAACCTTTTCTTGCTCACGACTGGTGGAGGTGGCAAACTTTGCGCCATTATGAAATTGAACATCCCACAAGCAATTCTGTCGGCGGTCATTTTGATGGGTGGTTTTTCAGTGCAGGCCGGGGATTCGAAGGCGATTGTGACGCCGATCGAAGCAGAGGTTCCGTATGAAGCGGGTCGGGGTTTGTTGACGATCCAGCGTCCATCAGGGGTGGTGATCAACCCGACTTCGGCCACGTTGCCGCAGCATGCGTTCACGGCGCAGTATTGCTTTTTCCTTCCCAACAACGACAGCAAACCCTGGATGACGCATGGGGCGATGTTTGCCTATGGGGTGACGGACTGGCTGGAGGTGGCGGGTTTGTTCACGGCGCGCACGGAGGAGATTGTGGACGACTACATCAGCGGCGGGGTGCTGGTGCGGGCGCGGATTTTGAAGGACGAGGGGTTCGTGCCGCAGTTCAGCGTGGGGTATTACAGCTTTCACGGCGACATCGAGAGTTACAATGCGTTTGCGGCTTTTTACAAAAGGCTGCCGATTGGCGATGAGAGTGGTTTTGTGAAGTCGGTGGGTTTCCATGCGGGGATTCGTGAGACCTGGTTGGAGGACGGTCCAACGACGGACAAGAGCGATCGTCCCGTGGGTTATGTGGCGATGGAGATCCAGTTGCCTGCGCGTTTGTATTTGGTGGGCGAGGTTTCCACGGATGACAAGGATCTTGGTGATCGCACGCCTTATGGCTTCGGGATTCAGTGGCGTGCGGGCGGCATCAACATCACCACAGCGTTCACCGAGTTGGGTGCCAATGGGATTACCGAGCCGAGCTTCTTCTTTGGGATCGGCACGCAGTATGCGTTTTGATTTTGATAGGGTAGGGTCGGCGGATTTGTAGGTGCCGGTGTTGTCACGACATGAAAGCTAGAGTTCGAAAGTTTCATCAACTGTGCGCGGTGCTGGTCGGTGCCAGCATGGTAGGTGGTCCGTGCTTATGTTTGACGAGTTGTGAGGGGTTGGATTATTCGGCAGGGGCTGAGGGGACTGGCGTGCAGTTGCTGGGTGCCGTCGTCGTGCTGGCGAAATATCGAGCGAGTGAGAGGCAGAAGGCGATTGCTGAGGAGAAGGCTCGTGCGGTGGTGGCACGCATGGTCAAGCCGGCCTATGTCGAGAGGCGTGCGCAGGTGACTTCGAACTCGGCGAAAAAGATTCAGTCCACTCAGAAGACCTACGACAAGAAAATTGCGACGGCCCGGCCCGCGAAGACAGCGAGCAAGGCGGAGCCGAAACCCAAGGTCAAGCCTCAAGTCGATGTTGTGGTTGATCCCGCAGTTGTGGAGGTGAAGCGTTTGGAGAAGGAGAAGGCGGAGGCGATGGTGGCCTTGCAGAAACAGGCGGCGGCTGAGCTGGCTTCGTTGGACACGGCATGGCGTTCGATTGGAGGAGTCAGCAACCACTCGGTTTCAAGTGGACTGACGACGGAATCGGCGACCCCTCCAACGGGAGAGGTGCCGGTGAGCAGCACGCGGGATCGTGAGGTGTTGATGGCGTCGGCAGGAGCCCATCTTTCGACTTACATCGCAGTCACCGTTCCGGCCCAAGGCATTGCTGCGGAACGCGGTGGCAAGGCAACGGTCATGTTATGGAACACCCGGCTCCAAAGGTTGGCCAGCGATGAGGTGCTGGTGCTTGACCGTCAACCTGGCGGCGGAAAAGACATCAAAGTGGAAGGTCTGACGGCGCAATTTGTGGCGTCAACTCCATGAAGGTAATCGGCGCATTTTTGAATCCTTAGTTGACATGGCGCTGAGTTTCGCCACTGCGGTAGTAGCCCATTATGTCCAGCCCGTCCACCGGTCGTCCCAGTATCCTGGCCAATCTCATTCTCATGCTGTTTGTTGGCAGCATGTTGGTGGGATTTTTTGTTCTGTTGCGGAGTTGCGAGGAAAAAGCCGGGAATGCCATGGTGGGTCCATTGAACCAGGAGAAGCCGGAAAAGGTGCCGGGGTCGACGGACTCCAAACCGGTGGCGGAACCAACCAAGGAAGATATCGCGAAGAAAGTGGCAGAGGCCAATCAGGTGCGCAAATCGCAGCCCGTCGCCAAGGAAGAGGAAGAGATCGGTAAACCTTTCAGCACGCCTCCAGCGGCTCCAGAACCGACACCGATGGTGGCAACGGCCGAGCCCACTTCGATGCCGAATTCGACCGCAACCCCTCCAAGCGCGACCCTCGTGACCGATACTCCGCCTGCGGCAACGACGCCTGATGCATCATTGGACATCCTGCCGCCCAAAGAGCCGGTGCGTGAAGTGGCTGCCGGTTCGGCTGAGGGCAATGCGCTTATCAAGGACGCGGCGGCGAGGATCGACGAGGCACCTACTGAATTGTATTCCGACAAGGCCAAGGCCAAGGTGCGTGAGGGTTTGCAGGCGGCGCGACGCATTTTCAAAGTGCATACCGTTTACTTTGAGAAGGGCGGGGCAAAACCCGGTGCGGCCGATTCGGGTGAGCTGGTCAAATCTTTAGGGGAAGGCTCGTTGGCTGAGGTAATGGATGATCCGCGCGCCGTGTTTTTTGTTTTGGGTTTTGCGGATCGCACCGGGGACGCAGCGACCAACAAGAAGCTCTCGAAAGATCGTGCAGACGCGGTGATCAATCTTCTCAAAAGCGCTGGAGCGCTCAATTTGACGTATCCGGTGGCAATCGGATCGACCGAGCTGGTCGCGCCGGAGAACCAAAACAAGAACCGGGCGGCCGAAGTCTGGCTGGTGCTTCCCTGATCGGATTAGAGACGCCGACGACGGCTTGATCGGTTGAAAGAAAAGGTTCAGGAGTCGAAAATAACCTTGCAATCAGCTTGACCCCGTTCTGCAAGCGTATAACATAGCATCCCCCTTCCGCGATGCGGACGGGCCGAATGCCAAATCACATTCGACTGCCATGAAAAAGGAACTACATCCAACCACTTTCGAGACCAGCATTACCTGCACCTGTGGCACGGTTTACAAAACTTGGTCTACCGTTCAGAACCTCAAAATCGGCATTTGCGCTGGTTGCCACCCCTTCTTTACGGGTGAACAACGTTTCGTTGATACCGCCGGTCGCGTTGACAAATTCGCCCAACGTTATGGTTCGACCGCCGCGACTCGTCGTGGCAAGCCAAAAGCGGCTTCGGTTACGGCCTCCGCTTAGCGCTTCAGATTTATTTTCAGCAAAACGGTGCTCGTGCCTTGATGGCGCGACACCGTTTTTTGTTTGTGCATTTTTTCGCCGACTGAATCAGCGCCATGGACTACTCATCGATCATTGAAAAAAAGAAACTCCGTCTCTCCGAATTGGAGATGCAGATGGAGCAGCCGGATTTTTACGAAGACAACCGCAAGGCCAGCGGATTGCTGCGCGAACATCGGCATTTGCAGGCGCTGGACAATTCTTGGGAAGAGTTTTTGCGTGTTGGACAGCAGATCGTCGACAATGAAGATCTCGCCAAGTCCGGAGATGCCGAACTGGCCGAGATGGCCGAAGAAGAATTGCCCTCGCTGAGGAAGCGGCTCGAGGAACTCGAAGGTTTGGTGCAGCTGGCCATTCTGCCACCGGATCCTTTGGAAGGTCGCGATGTGATCATGGAGATTCGCGCGGGCACGGGGGGAGATGAGGCGGCGTTGTTTGCCGGGGATTTGATGCGGATGTATGGCCGGTATGCCGAAGAGCGCGGTTGGAAGGTCGAGCCCTTGGAAGCCAGCCCGGCGGATCTGGGTGGGTTCCGCGAGGTGGTGTTCAAGGTGAGCGGCGAGGATGTGTTCAGCACATTGAAATATGAAAGCGGCGTGCATCGAGTGCAGCGCGTTCCTGCCACGGAAGCGCAGGGGAGGATTCACACATCCACGGCAACGGTGGCGGTGCTTCCTGAAGCCGAGGAGGTGGACATCGAGTTCAAGCCGGACGAGGTGCGCATTGAAGTTTGTCGTGCTTCGGGAAACGGTGGACAGGGGGTCAATACGACCGATTCCGCCGTGCAGGTGATGCACATGCCGACGGGCACCATTGTGCGTTGTCAGGATGGTCGCAGCCAGTTGAAGAACAAAGAGAAGGCGTTGTCGATTCTGCGTTCGCGACTGTTGGAGCGCAAACAGAACGAGGAGGCGGCCAAGTATTCGGCTCACCGCCGTTCATTGATCGGCAGTGGTGGCCGGGAGGAGAAGATCCGCACTTACAACTATCCGCAGAACCGCATCACCGATCACCGCATTGAAGTGACGCTTTACAACCTTGAAATGTTCGTCGAAGGGCGCATTCAGGAGATGGTTGAGAAGCTGAAGGCAAGCGACGTGCATGATCGTCTTGCTGAGGCAGGGCTACGTTGATCGATTCATTAAATGTATTCACCAAGTAGTGGTTAACGACGGTGGATTCCGGTTTTGTATTGACAGCGATACACGACATGGGCCAAGCTCAAGGTCCACTAAGGCGGTTTTGTTTCTAATCCATTTGTCTAATTTTCGAAAATGTCACTTCCATTCCTCCGCTCTTATTTCATGGCGAATTCGACCTTGTCCGTCATTTGTGGACTGGGTTTAAGTTTCATTTCGAGTCACGCAGCGACCGTGGTTTGGAATGGCGCAGGAGCGGACAATAACTGGGGGACTGGTGCGAATTGGGGAGGATCGGGCAGCACGGTTCCGGGGACGGCACCGGTGAACCCGGTCGCCCCTGCGACGGGGGATATCATTCAGTTTGCGGGTTCGACACGTCTGAACCCGTTGTTGGGCGCTGAGTTATGGCGGGCAGATCGAATCGTTTTTAACAGTGGTGCCGGAGCTTTCACTTTGGGGAATGAGGCGGATCGCAAGACCATCCGCTTGAGAGCAACCACCGCAACGGGCCATGATTCCAATGAATTTCTGGTGAACAACGCCTCAAATCTTCAGACCATCAACGACCACCTGGTGATTGAAGGATCGGGGGTGAACAACACAACGGGGGGTGGCATTCAGGCAATCAATGGAGACATCGTGCTCAATGGCAATTTGTCGGCGGCAACCACCCTGAGTGGTCTTCGGCTGAAGCCCAATGGTGGGCGCACGCTGACCGTCAACGGGGTGATTTCCGGCAACTGGGGCCTCACTGCCGTGAACAGCGGCGGCACGGTGGCTTTGAATGGATTGAACACCTACACCAATGGCACGGCGGTGTGGAGCGGAACGGTCAGGGTCGGAGTCAATTCCCTTTCCGGGGCAGCCGGTGCATTTGGGAATGGCACTTCAGCCATTGCCATGGCAAATGGGGGAACCTCCCCCACTGACTCAGCCAACTACAACTCAGCGATCCTGACGAGCGCTGCGGTGACGATTGGGAGAGACATCACGCTCACGACACGGACACAAGGAGCGGTGAATGCGACCAACAGCTTTCGGTTGGGTGGGGACACCGCCCATTTGTCCAGTTTTACGGGAACGGTGCTGATGTCGCATTTGCATCCGTTGACCGTGACGGCAGCAGCGGGGGGACGGGTAAACTTTAGCACGCTCAGCCGCACTTCGACCAACGCGTTGATGGAGGATGATTTGATCAAACAAGGGCTTGGCATCGTGGCACTGACCGGCACGGCCAACTATGCGGGCGAGACCTTGATCAATCAGGGGACACTTCTGGTGAACGGTATCTTATCGAAGACAAGCACGGCAGTTTCTACTCAGGTGGGCGCGGTCATCGTCAGCACCAACGCTGCTTTGGGAGGATCAGGCACCATTGCTCGCAATGTGACCATCAACACCGGAGGGATTTTTGCTCCAGGGGATATGAGTCTTGCCAGCGTGAGTTCGACGGGGCTGTTGACCATTGACGCGGATCTCACCCTGAACACTGGCAGCATCCTGCGTTTTGATCTTGGCAGTAGTTCGGGCGATTGGGTGGATGTTAATGGAGCCCTCACATTGCGTGGAATTCTGGAGGTCACGAATGCGGGAGGTTTTGGCAATGGATCCTACAAGTTGTTTGAATATGGAACCCTCGCCTACAACTTGGGCGATGTGGTCCTGGCAAGTCCGAACTACAGCCTGGTTGTTAACGATGCGCAAAAGGCGGTCTATTTGAATGTGGTGCCGGAACCGGGTCGCGTGGTTTTGCTTCTTGCGGGATTGGGACTTTTGGTGATCCGTCGTCGCCGTCGCTCCGTTGTTTAAAACAGCTACCACCCCAAGCGCGCAGGGTGGCGACTGAATGCGGCAATGTGATTCAGCACGACACGAAACAGTCAGCGGCCTCTGCGACGGCGCAGGGCGAGGGAGCAAAGCCCAGAGAGGAGCAGGACGGCGCGGCTTGGCTCCGGGGCGGCAAAGATGGCCAGCACTTCCTGTTGGGTAAGCGCAGTATCGAACAGAGCCAGATAATCCATGGCACCGTTAAACGCTTTGCGGTGATTGCCACTGCCCGTGCCTGGCGTTTCGCTGCCGAGCAGCAGGTTGCCATTGGAAGTGGGGCTGACCCATGTGGTGGCGTTGCTGGTGAAGGTGCTTAGGATGCCATTGGCACCGACCAGATAAAAAGTGACCTGCCCGGTTTTTTTATCGGCATCGCCGTTGTCATTAAGCACCATGGCGATGTCATACCATTCACCGACGTTGAGGATGGCTGCGGGGTTATAAACATGACTGGCACCCGAGGAAGTCTGACCCGCTCCGGCACCAGCGGTGTAATAATAGAGGCTGCCATTGGTGTTGAGGCCGAACATGTAACCAAAGGAGGCCAGGCTGGGTTCACTCCACCCTCCGAAGCCATTGCTGACGATCCATTGATTGGTGCCATCATCAATGAAGCCTCCACCGGCTGCCAAAGGGATCGCTCCATCCCAGCGCATGCGGGTGATCATGGTAGAAGATCCGCTGACGCTGGCGTTGGTGGCGATGAAGGTGGCGGAGGATACCGTGTCGGCCCCAGTTCCCGTCACCTGTGTGGTCACCGTCGGGCTGAATTTGATCGCGTGACCTCCGGGATATTGCGGGGCTCCCCCATAAGGACCGTTCGCAGGACCTGCCACCCAGGAGAGATTGGCGAAGTTGCCTGAGGTGACCTGATGGTTGTTGACGCTTGAATCGACGACCTGGGTAAAGGTGGCGGCGGTGCTAACCGTGCCTCCGTCGAATTTCCAGAACGAGTCCGCGCTTTCCAAAGTGACAACGGCGCTCGCAGGGGAGCAACACAGGGCGGTGGCGAGGAGGACGGACTGGGAAACTAATTTCATGCGTGATTGGGAATCGATAAACGGCAAAGGATTGATAATGAGCCAATGACACGACTCTTTCAACCTGAAGCTTGTAGGCCGGAAGACACCAGACTCACGAAACACGCCAACCGAAGAAGCATGGCCTGTCGAAAACACTTCGCGTTGCGGCGTTCAGGATTGACTCGACACGCGGTCATGCGCTGAAATAACGACAACCCTTTGACCTCATGCGGAAATCATGAAATCACGAATTTACCAAGTGACCGTGGCGGCCGATGCACCGGTGATGAAGTTGAAGGATGCGGCACAAAATGCAGGGTTGCTTCCATTTGATGGATCGGAGAAGTCGGATCTGTCGCCCAAGAAGTCTTTCGAGGTCGTGCATGAATCAAGAGTGGTTGACCCGAAGAGCTTTTGGTTTCTGGCTCCCGGCGTGCTGGTGTATCCCGAGGCGATGATCGGCGAGGATGTCTATGAATCCCCTTATTATAGCTGGGCTTACGATGTTGAACTGCTGTCGATGGTGAGTGAGACCGATCATTTTTGGGCGATGAACACCACCCAGGTCTTTCCCCATCCGAACACCGGATATGTGTTTAATTTGAAGTATAACTATCCCTTGTTTCGGTTGGAAGGCGAAGCGAAGACCGATCTATTTTGTCTTGAGGGGCAGGAATCGACCGGTGATGAGCTGCTGGTGAACTATCGCCAGTATGGGTTGAGCGGTTTGACGTTTGAGGAGTTCTGGGTGGGGTGATGGGGGGACCAATGGAGAATGGATTCCGCTGTCGCTAACCCAAAAAGATCGTTTCACGACGAATCGAAAACGCCATGGCAGCAATACGGGGTGCAAGCTGCCATCATCGGAACGGCGAGGGCTACGCAGTTCACGCTACTGCGCTCTTCCGAGCCGGGCGTTTGCGTTCACTCTTCTTGGTGCCGCCCGCTTTCTCGTATTCGTCGCTGTTCTTGCCGAATTTGGTGGCGACTCCGGTGAGCATGCGATCGGAGAGGTCATCCAACTCTTTTTCCAGGGCATCAAACTGATTTTTCAGTTCGTCGACCGTGGAGAGGGCGGCGTTGTAGGCGGTTTGTTTTTGAATGGTTTCCTGGATTTTGGCGTTGTAGGCGACGAGGGTTTGCCCGTTGCCGAGGTCTAGAGCGGCGTCGATGGAGGAGAGTCCGGCGGCGCGGCCATTGGCTTTGAGGATGGATTCTGAATTGAGTTTTTTGAGTCTGGCCATGGGGATTGCTTGTTGGGGTTGGGGGTGATGGCTAGATCAATGATTTTGATCTCGCCTGTTGGGGTTTGGTTTGAATGCTGATGAACAGCTTGGCGAAATTCTATTCAAGTGATCCATAAATGCAAAATATTTACTGCGTTTATCGGAAAACAGCTCCTTCTTTTTATCAGGAGGAACCTTTTTCTTTGCAGGAGCAACTTCCTTTCGATCAGAAGGTTCTTTCTGAAGAGTGGATGGTTCCTTCTATTGAGTAGAAGGTGCTTCTAGAAGTCTGGAAAGTTCTGTCTTCTTTGTGGAAGGAACCTTCCGAAAGATTGGAGATACCTGCTATCAAATGGAGGGTTCCATCTGGAAAGAGGACGGTAATGTCCGTTATAGGGGAGGTTCTGGCTAGAGAGTGAAAAGGACAAGGACACGAGAATCGGCTTCAGACTAACAAGTGTTGCAAACCTCTTCGTCAATGAGTTGATCGTAATATCAATTCTAAGGTATTAGATGTATTTATCTTACAGGCGGAGAAAAGTGAATTAATAGTATCTCTAATCCCGAAACGCCAAGTCGATTCTGAAGGATTTCTTTGGATTTTTGCCGAAGAATGGCAAGCATTTGTTCACAGTTGATACGAGGACCTCCATTTAGTGAGTCCCACTTCCGATCTCTATTAAAAAGTGCAAGGACGTAAATTCCGTAGCGGGCACGGTGATCGCGGAGATAGGAGCCCACCAATTGATCCTCTAAACCATTAATTAAACCTTGAAAGGTCCAATTGTCGGCAATTTTAAGCTCCATTGATACAGGAGCGGCGTCTGGAATTACCAGGCGAAGATCTGGACGTAATGATTGGTCAATTTCCCATTCTTGCGGAACGCTGTAGCGTCCTCTGGAACTTTCATTGAGTCGTCGTTGAAGCCAACGGCGAAAGCTTGTTTCATTGTCTTCATGGCGAACTTCCTCTCGAGGGCTGTCTTCGCCGAATTCAACCCAGCGTTTAATATCGGACAGCCTGCGGATGCCAATTTCAAATAGATCGGAGTCACTTCTAGGCTGCCGCTCATACTCGGTTGCGAATTCACGCATGTCTGTCGTATGCCAAGGGCTGATATCAGCAAATTTTTGGCGAGACTTATTAAGGAGGTATTTTATGTAGTCTTGTAGATGAGAGAGCAAGGGGTCGGCCAAAAGTGCCTGTAGCGTTTGACAGACATCGGGATGATCAGTCGCGACCAATCTGTCTAGTAAAGCGCCTCTGAAATCCTGAGCGTCGTCCCTAGTCGTTACATTATAAGCGCCTCCGCTTGAACGATTGGTATCCTCTTCACGACGAATATATTGGTATACCAGTGGGATGAATCTTAGCATGGCTATTGGATGCACCCATGATGGATTTGCACTCAGTGGAACATGATCGTCATAGCGGGAGCTAAGACTCGCAGAAACTGAGATCATCAATTCTGTAGGATCGATTGAATTTGGTAAATGTGAATCCAGAGCATCTAAAGCATTGATCGCATCAAACTCAAGCCACAAGGCCATCCAAGTGGGAAAGCCAGGTGAAGTGCTGGCAATGGAATGGGCTTTATTTTGTATTAATCTGGTCAGTTCGTCCTCGGATGATAGAGGTGCTGAAAACAAGATTTTGATGGCATTATACAGTATGAAAAAATTCTGTGGCTCTTTGTCCGTCAATAGCTCGTAAATTTGGGGTTTCATCAACGCAGTTGCTCGACTGTTCGACCAAGCAAGGTAGTTGATAGCGATATGATAGAGTTCAAGCCCGGTAGAGGTTTGCCATTCAGCAGCGATGCATTCAGCTAAAATTGATTGAACTGCCTGAGGCTGTGCTGATGTTAGATCATCAAACCATGGAGGGAATCCATTCATCTCTTGAAGAGCATATTTGGTGGCTCGTTGGGCGTCAGAGAATGGAAGGTCTGAGAATATTAATCTGCCATCCTGCCAGGCGGCCATGATTCCAGCAAGTCCTGCAATACAGCCATGTGTTGTGTTCCCGGAAGGATTTTTTTCATGAGGTAAATCTGGAGTATAACGTTTCCAGACTTGAAAGCATCCCTCTTTTGCGGCTTCTACACATCGCCGTCCCATTTTTTTCTCAAGGGGCGACCAATCAGTCGGCGTCCATTTATCATGAGTCTCGTGACGGGCATCATCTATAAGGTGAACTAGCCAATTCACATATTCGCCAGAACGCAGTTTGTTGCGGTAGCGCCAAAGGTTATATTGTTCACGGATTTTGAGAAACGGTTTTTTTACCTTTTTCAAAGCCATCCTACGTCGATAAGGTCTGAATTTTGGTTGTATTCGAATGTGCCAGAAGGCTTGTGCTCTGAAAAGTAGATTAGGGCAAAAGCGCTTTAATATCTCTCTGGTATTGGCGGATGAGTTGGCTAACCGCTTGATTTCTGCGAATTTTGAAGAGGATCGTCCTGTCTGGTGCCACACCTCTAAAGACCACTCAATCGCCCGTTTAAAATCTGCGGGGGAAGTTGCTGCTGCTGCCCACTTTAGAAGCCAATCAAGGTCGGCGGCTACTGGCCTGATTCTATCATAATAGATTTGCACGCAGGACAAGTGAGAGGCTGCCTGCTCGTGATCTTTCTCTAGGCTATCCGCAGCGATACGAAAGTATTGTTCACGCACCTTCGGATGACGCTCAGTGCGTCCCGGTAAAGAGTCGTCACGTTCGACAGAAGGGCGATGATCACTGATCCGGACAATCACTTCCGCGATGGCAGTAGCTTCTGCTTCGGAAACCGTGGGCCAATCAAGAAGAACTTCTGAGATCGCTAGCGCTGTTTTGAGACTCCAGGGTGGTTCGTAATCCTCTTCATTATCGTTATCGTCTACCGGATACCCGAGGAGCCCACGAAGGAGCGACAAACCATTCTCTTTGTATGTGACGGTAGGGAGGTATTGAGAAAGTGTGTAATCCCACCCAATCACGCCTTGAGTTGAAAACCTCAACCGACTGAATGTGCGAAAGAGTTCCTTTGCTCCCCATATGCCTGGAAAAAGAAGTTTGCACAAAGGCATGCAAACTCTTCTGGGGAGAAGTTTGATCTCGTCCGCTGCCGCAGCTAGAGATCGCAGTTCTGATTCAGTGGCTGTGAGCGTCAGCGCACGAGAGGCGGTTGGGAAGATATCGCCTTTCTCCAGATCCTTAATCGCTATCGTCAGAACGACGTTTGTGCAGCCAGTTAATTTTCCCGCAATGACAATTTCCAGCGCCAGTTCTTGAATTTCACGGCCATTAGATGGGGTTGTCAGTAGTGTATTAATATCCTCTGAGAGAGAGTCGTCGGCAAGTCGTGAAAGAGTTGCCTTTTCATGTTCCCACCAAAGACGTTCACGACCTTCTGCTTTTTGCACTAGAGCCTTCAACAGTGCACGCTTGTTCTCAGAACTTAATTGTGCTGGGTCACTGTAGCGAAGTAAAATTTCGGGGGCTGTCTCCAAGATGCACCGAAACACAACAATGTTCCATTGATTGACACCTGCGGCAAGCCACGCCGCGAGTGGTGCGAGTGAGGGACGAAGAACTGGTTCAAGGCCACGGGTGTCAAAAAGAAGATCTTCCAGCACATCCACAGGACAACCCTGTTCCATAAGGTTTTTTAGCCACTTGAAAGCTAAAAATTCTGAGAGCCGTCGATGATGGAAACGAATGTGGCCGTAGCTCGCGCCATCGAAAATTGGACGTGTGAGAAGTGTTTGGATTTCTTCTTTACGCCAATCTGATGGAAGGCATCTGGACGCGTCAATTGCGTTTAAAGAAAAATGAATTTCTCCAGGAATTTGGAAGATGAATTTGCGACAAAACAGCGTTGCTGCTGCGAGATATTCAGCACCTGAACGTGCTCTTTCCAAAGAGAGTAGATCCCAACGGTCTCTATCGGATGCTTTTATGAGTTGGCGATCACATGTGAAATCGAGGATTTCGGTTAGAGTTCCTAAATTCTTCTTTTCTTTCCAATAGGCGAGCAGATCGTTTACATCAGCGGGGCGTCTAGCGAACTCCCAAGAGTGAGTTCTTTCTAGCGCTTCGAGGAAGCTTTCCGCATGCGATGCTTGCCGTGCCGTTACATAAGTTTTTATGCCAGATTCATCTAGCGGCAATAAACTGACAACAAACGGATAGGGTTCTTCGGCTTTGTCCTCTTTTTCAAGATTAGGGATCCGCATCCTTACTTCGTGTGCGTCAATCGTGGGAAGCCATTCTGTGATTCTCGAACTGATGACCACATTGGCTCGCAGCATTGCTCGTGCTCCGATGAGGTCGGTGAATCGATCAATCGCACGATGGAAATCCGCATTTTGCTGTATTTTCGCTTCATCCACCGAGTCGAGGAAGAAAACCGCGCGTGAGATCGAACCTTTCCATGCAGTCAAACTCGCTGAGTCTTCATTCCGCAATCTGATCTCGCTGCCCAAGGTAGCGAGTTCGTCTAAGCGCATATAAAACCGCGGAGCTTGCTGTGATCCTAAACTTGCTTGTGCTTGTAGTTCGTAACTTTTTCCACTACCGGGTTCGCCTAATATGACGACTAGGCGTCGCTTCAAGAGCTGTTCCCAGGTGTATCCATTGGTGAGAATGCCTTGGTCTGGATCAAAAACATAGTTTTTGTAAGCATAGTCCTCTAGGTCGCCATCTTCCCGCACAAGGGCGAATTTCCGGCCGAGGTCGATATAGTCTACAGGAGCGAGCATGATTGTGATTTTACATAAGGATGACAAAAATCCTCCGCATTTTCGACAATGAAATGTCTTTAAGGCATGGAGCCCTGTCGACTGTGCTCATCCACAGGCGTGAGCCCCAACATTGGCCGCAACGTAGCGTGACACTAGTGGTCGTTTGATGACACACGGATAAAGTCCGCGTTTCTTAGAGATTTGCCCCCTGCTCTTGAGCACTTGCATGAAAGCTTCTTGGGGAGGTTGAGTTTGCCGATACTCTTCATGCGCTTTTTGCCTTCTTTCTGCTTCGCGAGGAGCTTGCGCTTACGACTGATACTGATGTCGCCGCCGTAGCATTTGGCGGTGACGTCTTTTCTCAGGACGCTGATGCGTCCGCTGGCGATGGATGATCTTGCCACCTATGGCGGCTTGGATGGAGACGACGAAGAGTTGTTGGGGGATGACTTCCTTGAGTTTGGCGGCGAGGGCTCGACCGCAGGATTCGGCTTTGCTGCGGTGGACGATGCGGGCGAAGGCGTCGACGGATTCGCCCGCGATTAGCATTTCCGTTTTGACGAGGTCGGCGGGATCGCAAACACCATGGCGAGCGACCATTCCAGATGAGCCTCAATGGCCCATGGATGGCGGCGCAGAAGATGTCGCAAGGTATTGAAAGGCTAAAGGCTAAAGGCTAAAGGCTAAAGGCTAAAGTGATTCAAACGGTGGGGGTATCGAATTTTTGGCGGACGCTGTTGCGGCAGAGGACGATGATGGTGAAAATGCCAAGGGCGGTGCCGATGGGGAATTGCACGCAGTTGAGTCCGGCGGTGATGAGGGAGAACATGCGGTGGCGTCGTTTGCGCATGAAGATGGCGGAGAACAGATTGAGCAGCGCGGCGGCGAGAAGGCCGATGCCGATGATGAGATAAAAGATGACCATGAGCTGCTGGATCTCCGGCGGCATGGGCGTTGAATCCGGTGTTGGATGGTCCTCGGCGAATTTCATGATCGTCGTCATCAGAAAATAGTGACCGATGATGAAGAGCGTTCCCACGAAGCCGAGTCCGGCCATGATGAAATGGAGGATGACGAGAATTTTTAGATGGTCGTCATCCACGTCGGTAGGACGCGGCAGGGGTGGTGCGGTGTCCATGTCGAAAGGAGGTCAGGCTTTGGCTTGGCTGGCGATGATTTGTTTGAGGTAGTCGATGCTGCGTTGGGCGATCACTTTGGGGCCGAGTTCGTATTTGAAAACTTCGGTGCTGAGCCAGCCGGTGTAGCCGACCTCGTTGAGGGCGGCGATGATGGGTTCGTATTTCACTTCGCCCATGCCGGGACCGAGGAGGTTGGGATCGTTGGTGTGGAAGTGAACGAACCACTCTTTGCTGTCGCGGATGATGTCGGGAATGGGTTTGTCTTCGGCGCTCATGGCTTTCACATCAAGATGGAGTTTGCAGGCCGGATGGTCGACCAGTTTGCAGAATTCGATGCCTTCGGCGGCGGAGTTCATCCAGTTGGTTTCCTTGGGTCCGAGGGGTTCCATGGCGATGGTGACGCCGTGTTTGACGGCTTCTTCAGCGACGCCGCGAACGACGTCAACGGCGCGCAGGTTGGCTTCGTTGCGATCCCATTCGGGTAGGAGGTTGCGGGCTTTGGGGCTGCCCCATACCATGACCTTGCCACCGAGGGCACCGCAGAAGCGGGCGAGGGTCTGGCCAAAGATTTTGGCATCGTTGTTGAGAAGCGGATCAGGTGCGGTGATGTGCAGCCAGGCGGGTTTGGTCAATAACCAGTGCAGGCCGATGATTTCGAGTCCGAACGAGTTCGCGATGCGGACCAGACGGGTCGCGTCGGCGAGGTCGAGGGTCCGAGGATCGGCCTTGAGGGTGAAAGGGGCGAGTTCGAGTCCCTGATAACCGCAGGCAGCGGCATCTTCACACACCTTTTCGAAAGGTGCGTTGCCCCAGTGTTCGTTGCAAATGGCGAAGCGCATAGGGTTTGATAAGGGAAAAGGGAAAAGTGAAAAGAGAAAAGTGATGGGAAGTGGGGACAGGAGTTCTTGGTTCTTGGTTCTTGGTTCTTGGTTCTTGGTTCTTGGTTCTTGGTTCTTGGTTTGGCAGTCGGAAGGCGGAAGGCGGAAGGCGGAAGGCGGAAGGCGGAAGGCGGAAGGCGGAAGGAGGAGAGCCTCCTCACGTCGGCTGCTACGTGGGCTCGGGCGCGGAAAGGTGTGTTTCATGTTTGACAACGACGGGCTTCTGGGTAGTCTGCCCATCCTCAATCGCACATGGCAGGGTAGCTCAGCGGTAGAGCAGGGGACTCATAAGCCCTTGGTCGGGAGTTCGATTCTCCCCTCTGCCACCATATTATTAGATCGCTTTCTGGCCTTTTGAAAAAGCACAGATTTTTGTGAGGATCTTTGCGAAACCTTTGATAAGGGGCTCTACACGAAGCGCCTTTGCGCTTCGTTCAGCACAAAAAAAACACCCATGGCTATTCCCTCTTTGACGAGGCGGCGCATGGGCGGTAGCGGGGGGGTTTGTGGCGGACTTTTTTTACTTGGCCTGGCCGATGACGGAGGAGACGCGGTCGACAAATTTGAGGGCGTCGTCGTAGCGGGCGAATTTGTATTTGATGCTGATGCCCCCGTTGCCGGCTTCGCGGATGGAGGTGATCCAGACTTGATAATATCCGTCGCTGCTCTGGGCTTTTTCGCACATCACGCAGGCAATCTGAGATTTGCGCACGGAGAAAACGCCGTGGCTGCTGACTTCGGGGTTGGTCTCGGTGTAGAATCGAACGAACTCGCCCTGGCTGGTGACTTCGGTATCAGGGACGTTGGCGAAGACAGAGGGAACGGTGAGGATCAGGGTAAGGATGAAGATCGCGAGTTTCATGATGGAAGAACAGGGCAGGTTGATATTTTCTCCGTGAGATTAGCGCAACTAATCAAACGCGCCAGCAACTTATTCAGGTTCAGATGAACTGGTTGTTTGCGGTGAAATGGGGGAATTGCGATCAACTGCCGAGGACACGACTGAACCAGCCTTTGCGATTTTTCTGGCGGGCGTTTTGGAATTGCTCCTTGAAGTAGTTGGGCTCGGAACAGTGGGCGAGGGCGTCGGAGAGGGAGATGCGGTTGTCGAGGAGGAGTTCCATGAGGCTGTCGTCAATGGTGTGCATGCCGTCGGCGGAACCGATCTGCATGAGGCCCTGGAGCTGGGAGAGGCGGCGTTCGCGGATGCAGGCTCCGATGGCGGTGTTAACGGCCATGAGTTCGGTGGCGAGCACGAGGCCGGGCTGGTCGTGGCGGGGGAGGAGGTATTGGCAGACGACACCGCGGAGCGAGGCGGCGAGCTGGGCACCGACAAAACGGTGGCGGTTTTCCGGGTAGGCGTCAAGAATGCGGGAGACGGCGCTGGCGGCATCGGTGGTGTGAAGGGTGCCGATGATGAGGTGCCCGGTATCGGCGGCGGTGAGGGCGGTGTGGATGGTTTCTTCATCGCGCATTTCACCGACGATGATCACGTCGGCGTCCTGACGGAGTCCACTGCGCAGGGCCTGGGCGAAGCTTTGGGTGTCGGAGCCGATTTCGCGCTGGTGAACCAGGCTGTGTCCTTGTTCGAACACGAATTCGATGGGGTCTTCGACAAGGACGATATTGGCGAGTCGGCAGCGGGCGATGGTTTGGGTGATGCTGGCTAGGGTGGTGCTTTTGCCGGAGCCGCTGGTGCCGGTGACGAGGATGAGTCCGGATTTGGCCTGGCACCATTCCTGGACGGTGGGGGAGTGGCCGAGTTCGGAAAGCGATGGGATCTTCCCGGCGATGAAGCGGAAGTTGGCTTCGACGTTGCCGAGGGCGAAGCTGGCGTTGGCGCGGAAGCGTCCGAGACCTTCGATCTGGATGGCGAAGTCGAGTTCCCAGTCATGCTCCAATCGGGCGCGCTGGTTTTCCTTCAAGACGCCGTAGACGATTTCGCGGGTTTCGAGTGCGCTGAGGGGTTTGTCGCTCAGGGGTTGCAGGGCACCGAAGATGCGTGCGGTGGGCGGGGCGTTGGGGGTGATGTGGAGGTCGGAAGCTCCGCGTTCGCGAGCGAGGGTGAGGTAGTCGACGAGGTCCATGGAAGGAAAGTGAAAAGTGAAACGGGAAGAGTGAAAAGTAGTGAGAGGAGAAGTGGAGGTCGGCGGTGGTTGGAATCGACTTCTCTTTCAACCCCTAAGCGATTCCCCGCATGGCGCGGCGGAACTCGGATTCGTTGCCGGTGGATTCGATGGCGACTTCTTCGGTGATGATGCCGGACTTCCAGGCTGTGAGGGCGGAGCGGAGGAAGGAGGAGTTGTTGGGATCGGTGCCGCGGCTGAGGTGTTCCTGCAGGTTGCCGCCTTCACGTCGGCGGATCCAGTCGCGCGTGGCACCGCCGTTTTGCAGGTGTTCAACAAGGAGATGAAGGCCGCCGGAGGTGCTGCGGACAAGTTTTTGGCAGAGGATGCCGATGAGGTGGTCGGCGAGGAGGTTGGCGCCGTAGCCGAGCTGGTCTTTGGTGAAGAGGTTGTAGTAGCGGTCGATGGTGTCGGAGACGCGTTCGGAGTGGAGGGTGGCGAGCACGAGGTGGCCGGTTTCGGCGGCTTGCAGAGCGGTGAGGGCGGTTTCGAAATCGCGGATTTCGCCGACGAGAATGACATCGGGGGCCTGGCGCATGGCGGAGCGCAGGCCATGGGCGAAGGTGGAGGTGTCGCGTCCGACTTCTCGTTGGGTGAAGTGGGATTGCTGATTGAGGAAGATGTATTCGACGGGGTCTTCGATGGTGACGATGTGGCGGGCGAGGTTTTGGTTCATCCATTGAAGCAGGGCGGCGAGGGTGGTGCTTTTGCCAGAGCCGGTGGGGCCGGTGACGAGGATGAGGCCGAAGCCGCGTTCGGCCCATTTGGCGAGCAAGGCTTCGGGGACGCCGAGGGTGTCGAGCGTGGGGACTTCGGTTTTGATGCGACGTAGGACGGCGGCGAGTCGGCCCATGGTGCGGTGAAGGTTGACCCGGAAGCGGACGTGCTGATGGGAGAGGAGGCCGGAGTCGCGGTCCATGTCGGTGCGGGGATCGGCTCCGCAGGATTGCCAGAGGGCGGTGAGCTGTCCGAGGGACATGGGTTCGGTGTCGAAGACCATGATCTGCTCGTTGATCTTCATGCGTGGGATCTCGCCTTCCTGAAGGAACACATCGCTGGCTTGGTGTTGTTCGGCGGCTTCGAGAAGGGAGTCGATGGAAGGGGAAGACATGATGGGCGGCGCTATTAAAGCAGGATAACCAGGATTTGTTTTGGAGGAACAGGCTTTTTGTTTGGGGGGTGGGATTTGGATGGAGGTCGGCAGGACAGTCGGAGAGTTTGACGGCACGGTCATCCGGTGAGAAGTTTCGCGATGAAGGCTTTGAAGTTGGCGCTGGTTGTTTCGCTGGTGACGAATCTGGTTTTGGTGGTCGAGGTTCTTCGAGACCGGCAGTTGGGGGGAAAGGAGGTGAGTTCAGGTTCGGAAGTGGTGACTCTTGAGCAGCTCAATGAGGACTATTGGTCGTGGTTTGGATCAGAAGAGCCTGAGGTGTTGATGACGGATCCATTGAAGGTCGACTTCGGGATTCCGGTAGAAAGCGACTACAATGACACAAGGGAGCGGTGGTTTGATCACCATTGGCAGACACCGCCTTCGGTGCCGGTGAGGTTGGGGATCCCCAACAACGCTCGGATGGACAGCTAAGGGGGGGGCGTGGGAAATAAGGATGCTGGAAATCAACTTCCAGTGAGTGACCAGGCAAAAAGAAGGACAGGCAAAATGCCTGTCCGACCCACAGGCTGCAAGCCTGTGTCACGACGATGATGATTGAAGTTCGACTTAGTCTTCGTCTTTGCCGGAGGCCTGGAGGGAGGCGATGACGTTGAGGTCTTCGAGGGTGGTGGTGTCGCCTTTGATCACGCCACCAGCACAGATTTCTTTGAGGAGTCGGCGCATGATTTTGCCGGAACGGGTTTTGGGGAGACCCGCGGCGAAGCGGATGTCGTCGGGTCGGGCGATGGCACCGATGACATTGGCGACGTGTTTTTTCAATGCGGCGGCGAGTTCGGGGGTGGGGTCGACTCCGCCTTTGACGGTGACGAAGGCGACAACGGCCTGGCCTTTGAGTTCGTCGGGACGGCCAACAACGGCGGCTTCGGCGACGGATTCGTGGGAGACGAGGGCAGATTCGACTTCGGCGGTGCCGAGGCGGTGACCGGAGACGTTGAGCACGTCATCAATGCGGCCCATGATCCAGAAATAACCGTCGTCGTCGCGGCGGGCGCTGTCGCCGGCGAGGTAGATGTTTTCGTAGGTGCTCCAGTAGACTTCCTTGTAGCGATCATTGTCGCCGTAAAGGGTGCGCAGCATGGAGGGCCAGGGTTTGCGGATGACGAGTTTCCCGCCTTCGTTGGGTCCGACTTCTTTGCCGTCTTCATCGAGGATGGCGGCGTCGACGCCGAAGAAGGGGAGGGTGGCGGTGCCGGGTTTGGTGGGGGTGACGCCGGGGAGCGGGGTGATCAATATGGAGCCGGTTTCGGTCTGCCACCAAGTGTCGACGATCGGACAGCGGCCACCGCCGATTTTGTGGTGATACCACATCCATGCTTCGGGGTTGATGGGTTCGCCGACGGAGCCGAGGAGGCGGAGGCTGGAGAGGTCGAATTTGTCGACGTGGTCATCGCCCCATTTGATGAACGCGCGGATGGCGGTGGGGGCGGTGTAGAGGATGCTGACCTTGTATTTTTCGACGATTTCCCAAAAGCGGCCCTGATGCGGGGTGTCGGGGGCTCCTTCATACATGAGGATGGTGGCACCGTTGGAGAGAGGACCAAAGACGATGTAGGAGTGGCCGGTGATCCAGCCGACGTCGGCGGTGCACCAGTAGACGTCGTCTTCGCGCAGGTCGAAGATGTATTTGCTGGAGACGTAGGTGCCGGTGAGGTAACCGCCGGAGGTGTGGAGGATGCCTTTGGGTTTGCCGGTGGAGCCGGAGGTGTAGAGGATGAAAAGGGGATGCTCGGAGTCAAAGCCGTTGGCAGGGGCGCCTTCGGTGACTTTGGCGGTTTCGTCGTGCCACCAGGCGTCGCGACCTTCCTGCATGGCGATGTTCTGTCCGGTGCGTTTGAGGACGATGACGGTGGTGACGTGAGGGGCGTTTTTGAGGGCGGTGTCGACGTTGTCCTTGAGGGGGACGACTTTGCCTCGTCGGTAGCCGCCATCGGCAGTGATGACGGCGGTGGCACCGGAGTCGAGGAGACGGTCCTTGATGGATTCGGAGCTGAAGCCGCCGAAGATGACGCTGTGGACGGCGCCGATTCGGGCGGTGGCGAGCATGGCGATGGCGGCCTCGGGCACCATGGGCATGTAGATGATGACGCGGTCGCCGGCTTTGATGCCATGGTTGAGGAGGACGGCGGCGAAGGTGGCGACTTCGGTTTGCAATTCGGCGTAGGAGATGGTGCGGGTGTCGCCGGGTTCGCCTTCCCAGAGGATGGCGGGTTTGTCGCCTTTGCCGGCGGCGACGTGGCGGTCGACACAGTTTTCGCTGACGTTGAGTTTGGCGTCGACGAACCATTTGGCGAAGGGAGGCTGCCAGTCGAGGACTTTGGTCCAGGGTTGCTGCCAGGTGAGCTCGGAGGCTTCGCGGGTCCAGAAGGTGTCGGGGTCGTTGAGGGATTCGGCGTGCAGACGCTGGTAGTCTTCCATGCTGCTGATGCGGGCCTTGCTTTTGAATTCGGCGGAGGGTTCGAACAGGCGGTTCTCAGTCAGGATGGATTTGAAGTCGGAGCTCATGGGTGAAATAGGGCAGGGAGATGTCGGTCTAATCGGATATCTGATCTTCTTTTTGGCAGGAGGGTGATGATGGGAAAAGTCGGGGGCTGCGTCAATAGCGAAGGTGGGGGAATATTGGCGAATATTGCAAACGTGGCGGATGGGGAAGTTTATCGACGGATGTGGATGGTGGAGGGGTTTGATCGGCTGGAGGGGTTTTGGGAGACGTAATGGGGAAGGGGATCAACCGGGGGTTGCCTGTTTGGGGATTGGGTGCATAGTGCCGGTCCCCTGAAATTTTTTTCTTCCATTTACCGATTTATCATGAGCCAGCCAGAGACCGTAGAACCGATTGTTGAAAAAGAGATTGAAGCCGTGGTGAGCGACGAGCAGTCACCGATTGCTGGAGCCGAACAGGCGCAAGAGGGCGAGGTGATGCAGGAGCAGGAGCAAGCGCGCGATCCGATGGCCGAACTGGAGGCGGAGGTGGCGAAGTGGAAGGATCTGGCGTTGCGCAATGCGGCGGAGCTGGACAACTATCGCAAGCGTTCGGCGCGGGAGATGCAGGAGTCGCGGGCTTATGGGAATGCGGACTTGTTGCGTTCGTTGTTGCCGATCATGGACAATTTTGAAATGGGCCTTGAGGCTGCACGTGTGGAAAATGAGAAGAGCATGATTTTCCTTGGGCTGAACATGGTGAAGCGTCAGCTGGCGGACTTTTTGAAGGAGCAGGCGGTGGAAGATGTGAGCCCTGAGGTGGGCGGGGTTTTTGATCCGAACATGCACGAAGCGGTGAGCCAGGAGGCGAGTGAGGAAGTGGCGGATGGTGGGGTTCTGCGGGTGTTGCGTCGCGGGTTCAAGTTGAAGGAGCGTTTGTTGCGTCCCGCCAATGTGGTGGTTTCGAGTGGGCCGGCGAAAGCGGAGTAAGGTTTAAGTTGGAGTGATTTTACCAGGGTAGATTTGTTGTAACACATGGCCACCAAGCGCGATTATTACGAAGTTCTCGGCGTCAGCAAAACGGCGACGCAGGAAGAGATCAAAAAGGCTTACCGCAAGCTGGCGGTGCAGTATCATCCAGACAAAAATCCTGGGGATGCGACGGCAGAGGACAAGTTTAAGGAGTTGAGCGAGGCGTATGATGTGCTGAGCGATGAGCAGAAGCGCGCGGCGTTTGACCGGTATGGTCATGCGGCCTTTGCTGGTGGAGCGGGTGGTGGTTCGCCGGGCGGACATGATCCGTTTGATATTTTCCGCGAAGTGTTTGGCGGTGCGGGAGGTGCTGGTGGGGCGGGCGATATTTTCGAGACGTTTTTTGGTGGTGGCGGTGGTCGGCGCAGCCGGCGTTCGGATGGTCCGCAGCGTGGTGGGGATTTGCGTTACGGATTGGAGATTTCGCTGGAAGAGGCGGCGAGGGGGATGGAACGCGAGTTGGAATACGAACGGCTGGTGGGTTGCAAAAAGTGCAGCGGCAGTGGTTCGAAAAGTGGCAGTGGCACAAAGCAGTGCCGGACTTGCGGCGGCGTGGGTCAGGTGGTGAGTTCGCGTGGATTTTTTCAGGTTCAGCAAACGTGTCCGGAGTGCATGGGCACGGGGCAGATGATTTCGGATCCGTGTGGCGATTGCGCAGGCAGTGGTCGGATGAAGGAGCGGACGAAGATCACCATCAAAATTCCTGCGGGGATTGATGAGGGATCACGCGTGCGGTTCACCGGGGATGGCGAAGCAGGCGTGAGAGGCGGTCCGAATGGTGACCTTTATGTCGTGGTGCAGATCAAGGCGCATGATGTGTTTGAGCGTGACGGGCATGATCTGCATTGTGCGGTGCCGTTGTCCTATCCGATTGCGGCGTTGGGCGGTGAGTTGTCGGTGCCGACGTTGCAGGGCAAGGCGAATGTGAAGATTCCGGCGGGGACTCAAAACGGGGCGACGTTCCGATTGAAGAACCAGGGGGTGAAGCACCTCAATGCGGATCGCAAAGGCGATCTGTATGTGCATGTCAAGATCGCCGTTCCAACGAAAATGACGCAGGAACAGAAAGACAAGCTGTCGGATTTTGCGAAGGTGCTGGGCGAAAATCATTCGCCGATGCATGAGAGCTTTCTCGACAAGGCGAAGCGGTTTTTCGTCTGAGTTTGATAGGTTCCTGGTTAAATTGACGATTCGATTATGGCTGACGCGGCGACCACCGGTGGATTTTTGCAAAGGTTTTTGGAGCCGGTGCTGGGGGGATGGTTGTATGCGGATTCGGCCCTGTGGACCGCGACGGGATTTCTCGGTGCGGCGATTTTTGGAAGCCGGTTTGTGCTTCAGTGGCTGCAGAGCGAGAAGGAGAAGAAGTTGGTGATCCCCTGGTATTTCTGGCATTTGAGCTTTTGGGGAAGCGTGCTGAATTTGCTGTATTTCCTGCACATCGACAAAGCGCCGCTGATTCTGGGGAATTGTTTTTTGCCGTTTTTGTATGGTCGGAACATCATTTTGTTAAGGCGTGACGGGACGCGCGGTGGGCGCAAGGTGTTTGCAGCGGTGGCGGTATTGTTGTTGGTGGGCGCGGTTTGGGCCTTGGTGGTAAGGAGATGATGGGTTTCCTGAAAAAATCACCTGACAAGAGTCTTGGCTCGGCTTAGATGGAACATGGGCGAAATACCACTGTCTCTTTCTTTTGATGATGTCCTCCTGCTGCCGGCGAGAAGCAGCGTTTTACCGGGTGAGGTCCTGTTGGATACCCGGCTTTGTCCAAGTCTTCCGCTGAATATTCCGATTCTGTCCTCGGCGATGGATACAGTGACGGAGAGTGAACTGGCGATCGCTTTGGCGCGTCAGGGTGGGATGGGTGTGGTGCATCGCGCTTGCACCATTGAGTATCAAGTCGAGGAAGTTTCGCGGGTGAAGCGGTCGGAGAACACGGTGATTCTTAGGCCGTTGACGGTGACGCCGGATACGACGTTGGGCGAGTTAAATCATTTGATGCAGGTCAAAGGCGTGAGTGGTTTTCCGGTGGTGGATGATGCGGGGGTTTTGGTGGGGATGGTGACCAGTCGGGACACTTGGTATTTGGAAGATGATTCGACCCCGGTGCATGTGATGATGACGCCGAAGGAGCGGTTGGCAACGGGGGCTCCGGATACCAATTGGGAAGAGGCGTTAAAGATTATTTACGCGAAGCGGATCGAGAAGCTGCCGTTGATGGATGCGGAGGGAAAGCTGGCGGGGTTGATCACCAAGCAGGACATTGAGAAGCGTCGGATGTTTACCAATGCGGCGAAGGATGAGCGGGGTCGGTTGCGGGTTGGCGCGGCGGTGGGAGTGGGCGAAGATTGTGTGGAGCGGGCGCTGGCGGTGCAGGCGGCAGGGGCGGATGCGGTGTTTATTGATGCGGCCACGGGTCACACCACACGGACGCTGCAGGTGATTGAAAAATTGCGTGAGGCGTTGGGTGATGGCACGCCGGTGGTGGCGGGGAATGTGGTGACGGCGGACGGGGCGCGTGCCCTTTGTGATGCGGGTGCGGCGGCGATCAAGGTGGGGGTTGGACCGGGTTCGATCTGCACGACGCGGGTGATTTCTGGGGTAGGCATGCCGCAGTTTACGGCGGTTCAGGAAGTGGCGGAAGTTTGCCGACCACGTGGAGTTACGGTGATTTCTGATGGTGGGGTGAGGTTCTCCGGCGACGTGGTGAAAGCGATCGCTGCCGGCGCGGATTTGGTGATGATTGGTGGTTTGCTGGCAGGGACGGAGGAGAGTCCGGGTGCGATGGTGAAGTGGCAGGGCCGGACGTTTAAGGAGTATCGCGGAATGGGTTCGTTGAAGGCGATGCGCAAGGGAGCGGGTGACCGATATGGGCAGAATTCTTCGGGCAAACTGGTGCCGGAAGGGGTAGAGGCGAGGGTGCCGTTCAAGGGGCCGTTGAGTGATGTGGTGTTCCAACTGATGGGCGGATTGCGCAGTGGGATGGGGTATGTGGGCGCGAATACGTTGCAGGAGTTGAGGGAGAAAGCGCGGTTTGTGCGGATTACGGCGGGGGGGCTGAAGGAGAGTCATCCTCATGATATTGTGATCACGGAGGAGCCGGTGAATTATCAGGTGGGGTAAGCTCGACTGATGGTGGGATGGCCGATGAAACATCGGCACTCCATGGGTTTTGGCCGACGACACGTCGGCCTTCCCAGTGGGCGTGCGGTTCTCAGGTTGATTTATTGGCGGGGGGTGGAACGTATAGGGTATGATGAATCGTCCTCCGCAGATCGATCAGTCCGCCACTCCTGCTGGTGGTAGTGGTGTCAAAGCCAAAGTGTTCGCTGCCTTGGGGGCGGTATTTTGCGCGGTTTATTTGCTGAATCCGGGAGCGGGTTTTATTGAGCTGATTCCAGATAACGTGCCGCTAATTGGTAACATTGATGAGGCGGCGGTGACGGGGTTGCTGATCTATTGTTTGTCGATTTTGGGGGTGAAGTTGCCTGGTGCGAGGGCAAGGAAAGATGAGGAGATGAAGGATGTGGGGCCCGGGTCGGGGAGGTGAGGTGCTGGTATGGAGCGGTCAATTAAGGTCTGATGCTTGAAAAGTTCACAGTATCAAAGTCGGTTTTTGGTAACATCTTTGCATCGCTAGGTGTCCAATTGGTGCTAATAATCGTTTCTGTGTTGCTCACGGATGGGGGGGCGACTCTCCAACTCGTTACTTACGGTGTCGGGATTAATGCGATATTAACGTTGCTGATTGTGTTACGCCGTGGTCGCCTTGCGACGAGGGGAGATTTAGTTGCCTTGAGGTATGGATTTTTTTAATTTTTTTCCCACTTGCTATAGTGCTAAGCATATCGTGGTGGCTCCGAGGATTTAACTAGACCACTAAGCCGACGACACGTCGGCGCTCCATGGTGGGCCACAGGTCGGCAAAGAGACTACTCGTTGCGTCGGTTTTGGAACTGGCGGGAGGTGACCAGGGTGAGGACGGCGGAGGGGAAACGGGTGTCGTTTTGATTCATGGATTTTACCATGGTTTCAATGAGGACTTTGTCGGTAGGTTGGACCGAGCGACCGAGGGAGTAGCCGATGAGTTTGCGGCTGAGAAGTGTTTGGAATTGGGCGTTGCGGGTGCCGAGGTATTTTTTGAGGCTGTCCATGCCGTCGAGGTCGGTGCCGTCGGCGGTGGTGGCACGGTTGTCGATGGGGACGCCTGACTCGTCGTTGGTTCGCAGGCGACCGATGGGATCGTAGGCCTCCAGGGCGAATCCGAGGGGGTCGATTTTGTCGTGGCAACTGGCGCAGGCGGCGGCGGCGCGGTGGGCTTCGAGCTTGGCGCGCAGGGTGGTGGCTTTGCTGGCGGAGTCGTCGAGTTGGGGGACATCGGCGGGAGGTGGGGGCGTGGGGGTGCCGAGGATGGCATGAAGGAGCCAGTCGCCGCGCAGAACGGGACTGGTGCGCTGAGGGAAGGAGGTTTTGGTGAGCAGGCTGCCCATGCCGAGGACGCCGCCGCGCTGGTGGTTGGAGACGCTGACTTTGCGGAACTCGGAGCCGGTGATGTTGGGGATGTTGTAGTGTTTGGCGAGGCGCTCATTGAGGAAGGTGTAGTCGGCAAGAAGGATGTCGGTGACGGGTCGGTCTTCACGGATGAGGTGGGTGAAAAACTCAGTGGTTTCTCGATACATATCGCGGCGCAGGTCGCCGGTAAATTCGGGAAATTTGGTGGGATCGGGCGTGGTGTTTTTGTCGAAGGCGTGGAACTGGAGCCATTGACCGGCAAATTCGCGGGCGAGGTTGGCGGCACGGCGGTCTTTGAGGAGTCGGCGGGTTTCGCTTTCGAGGACTTCGGGTTTGAGAAGGCTGCCGTCGGCTCCGGCTTTGCGGAGTTGGTGGTCGGGTGGGGATGACCAGAGGAAATAGGCGAGTCGGGTGGCTAGCTCAGGGCCGGTGATGGGGTGTTCGCCGGGCTTGGTGGAGCCTTCAAGTTTGAAGATGAAGTCGGGGGCGATGAGGAGTCGGACGACGACTTCACGGGCGGCGGATTCGCGGTCGAGATCGCGTTTGAGAGCTTCGGTGTAGAGAGTGGTGACGTGGGATTTTTCGCCGTCGGTGATGGGTCGACGCCACGCGAGGCTGGCGAAGTAGTGGAGGTGGCGTTGGACGGAGGTGTCCCATTCGATGGCGTCTTTTGGATCAAGCTTGGTGCGGCGGGTGAGGCGTCGGTCGGTTTGCATGCGCAGGAAGTTTTCCTGTTCGGCGGGTGGGAGGATGGACTTGAGCTGGGTGTCGCTGAAGTAGTAAACGCCGGGATAGAAATTTTTGCCGGGAGGGTTGTCGGGGTTGCGATTGGGGTTGCGGGTGATTTCCTCGAGACGTCGGTTGTATTCGTCGGGGAAGGCTTGTTTCATGACACTGAATTCCTTCATGATCAGGTTATGGGCTGGTGTGCTGCGTTTCCAGATGATGAGTTCGCCGGGGATGATTTTATTGGGGTCGGGAACGGGGCCGGTAGTGGCGAGCCATTGGGTGGAGGCGAAGTCGGCGTCGGGATGGCGGAGGTCGAGTTGACCGCGGGCCTCGAAGCGAAGGTTGTCTTCGGGCAGGGGGAGGGAGAGCGCAATGGGGGCCTGGAGGTAGAGGGCGGTGGGTTCGGTGGTTTTGCCTGGGACAGTGTGTTTGCCGAATTTGGCGAGAAGCGTTTCGGCTTGGGTGATGCGTTTCTTTAACGAATCGATGGCGGATTGATTGTTTTCGGTGGTGGCTTTTTGGAGGGCCTGACGGTCGGTTTCGAGTCGGCGCTGGAGCCAGGGTTGATAGGCTTCGCGTTTTTTGTTTTTGCCGCGGATGAGGGTAAGGTTGCTGAAGAGGACATGGTCGCCACGATTGCCGTCGTCGAGCTGGCCGAGGACGATGGTGACCTGACTTTTGCCGTGGGTGTCGGCGCTGAAGGGGTAGGGGCGGATGCCGTCGGAGTCCTGCTGACGACGTTGGACGCGGCGATCGTCGCGCCAGGAGCGGTCGTTGGTTTGGATGGTGGTGACGGCTTTGCGGACGGAGTCGGGGATCTCCTTGGGATTGGCGGGGTCGGGTGGGGGGAGATCGCGCCAGGCGTGGCGGGTGAGGTCGAGGAAGCGGGACTGGGGAGTGGGGGTGTTGAGCATGTTCCACCAGTTTTGCAGGAAGATGGGGTTGAGGTTGTTCTGTTTGGCGAGTTCGGGGAGGGAACTTGCGCCGGTGAGGTCCTGGTGTTTGTGACGCCAGGCGGCGAGCAGGTAGTCGTCTTCGAGGAGATCGTCGCCGTCTTTGGGGAGGTGTTCGGCGGACATTTTTTGATACCAGACATAGAGGGCTTGTTCGGCCTGGTCGCGAAGTTGTTCGGGGCCGCGCATGCCGACCCGGGTGGGCTGGAAGCGGACGCCGGTGCCGGGGAGGATGGTGGCCTGGTCGGCGAGTTTGCGGGCGGCGGAGAGGTATTTGTCGAGTTGCTGGGGGCTGACGAAGAGGACATCGCCGACGTTGGAAAAACCTTCACCGCCGCCGCCGTCGGGGAGGAAGTCGGCGGACAGATTGAGGTCGAGTCCGCCGGTGAGGGCGCGGATGGTGTTGTCGTATTCGACGTTGGTGAGTCGGCGGACGGTGACGAGGCCAGGGTCGCCGGCGTTGGCGCGGGCGACTTTGTCGAGTTCGCCGTGGAGCCAGGTGGTGAGCTGGGTTTTGGCGTGGGGTGGGAGCTTCTTTTTGGGAGGCATTTCGCCACTGGCGATGGCGTGTTCGACTTTGGTCCAGATCTCGTATTGGGCGAACAAGGCGGGGTCGCCGTGCAGGGCCTCGAGGTTGAGGTTGGCCTCGGGGTCTTCGGGGCCGTGACAGTGGTAGCAGGATTCTTCAAGAACGACGGCAATGTCGTTCCAACCGGCGGGGATGGCGGGGGCAGATTCGGCACGAAGAAGGAGGCCGGTGACGAGGAGGATGGGGATGAAAAGGACGGAACGATGGAGCATGGGGACTTAAGGAATACGGAGGCAGATGGGCGATTTTGAGGGCGATTACGGTTTTTTCGGGAAGAGGACGAGATGCAGGGTCGGAGTGGAGTGAATCCTCGCGAAGAAGCGAACCGTCGGAATCAATGAAATCCGCACGGAAATTACGGGCACCGGATGGGCACCAGCCTTGCGAGCTGACCATCGAAGGGGGAAAATTTTGGCACCTGCTGCCTACTTGGGAGGGGAAGTGCTGAGCGGAATGGTGGGGTTTTTTTCGGTGAAATACTTGAGGGCCCAGGAGTCGGGGAAGAGGAGGGCGGGCTGGTCGGCGGCGTCGCTGACGAAGGTGATGCCGCTGGGCATGACGGCGGTGCTTAAACTGGCGACGGTGGTTTCTTTGGGGAGCCAGCGGACGGCTTCGTAGGAGGTGATTTCGAGACGGGTTTCGGCACCGTATTCGGATTCGAGTCGGGCTTGGACGACTTCAAACTGGAGGGGGCCGACGGCGGCGAGAAGGGGGAGACGTTGGGCGTTGTCGCGCATGTAAAACGACTGGACGACGCCTTCTTGAAGGAGCTGGTCGAGGCCTTCGCGGTAACGTTTGGTCTGGGCGCTGGAGGTGCTGTGGAGCCAGGCGAAGTGTTCGGGACAGAATCGGGGGATTTCCTGGTATTGGAGGTCGGGGTCTTGGGCGAGGGTGTCGCCGATTTGGAAGTCGCCGTGACCGACAATGCCGACGACGTCGCCAGCGTAGGCTTCATCGACGGTTTCGCGCTCGCGGCCAAAGAGTTTGTGGGAGCTGGAGAGGCGGAGTTTGCGACCGGTGCGGGTGTGAATGACGTTCATGTCGCGCTCGAATTTTCCGGAGCAGATGCGGATGAAGGCGAGTCGGTCGCGGTGTTTGGGGTCGAGATTGGCCTGGATTTTGAAGATGAAGCCGGAGAAGTCTGGTTGGGCGGGGTGGATGGTTTTTTCGCCGACTTGGTGGTCGGAGGGGGGCGGGGCGTATTTGAGAAAGGCGTCGAGGAGCATGTCGACGCCGAAGTTGTTGGCGGCGGAGCCGAAGAAGACGGGGGTGAGTTCGCCGTCGAGGATTTGGGGGAGGTCAAAGGTGGCTCCGGCGCCGTCGAGCATTTCGATCTCGTCGCTGAAGCGCTGGTAGAGGTCGGGGTCGAGCATGTTGCGCAGGCTGTCGTCTTTGGCGCCGTGGACGGCGACGGGGGCGCGGGAGGAGCCGTGGCTGGTGCGTTCGTAGGTGTGGACGAGGCTGTCGATGCGATCAAACACGCCGCAGAAGGCTTTGCCGTCGCCGAGGGGCCAGTTGACGGCGTAGGCGTGGAGGCTGAGGACGCGTTCGATTTCGTCCATCAGTTCGAGGGGATCGCGCGCGGGGCGGTCCATTTTGTTGATGAAGGTGAAGATGGGGATGCCGCGCTGGCGGCAGACTTCGAAGAGTTTTTGGGTTTGGGATTCGATGCCTTTACCGGCGTCGATGACCATGACGGCGGCGTCGACAGCGGTGAGGACGCGGTAGGTGTCTTCGGAAAAGTCCTTGTGGCCGGGGGTGTCGAGGAGGTTGATGACGCAGTCGTGGTATTCGAACTGGAGGACGGTGGAGCTGACGGAGATGCCGCGTTTTTTCTCGAGCTCCATCCAGTCGGAGGCGGTGGCGCGCTGGGATTTGCGGGCGGTGACGGAGCCGGCGAGCTGCAGTGCGCCGCCGTAGAGGAGGAATTTTTCGGTGAGGGTGGTTTTGCCGGCGTCGGGGTGGGAGATGATGGCGAAGGTGCGGCGTCGGTTGACTTCGCTTTGGAGTTTGGGGGAGAGTGAGGGACTGGCGGCGGCGGAACTCATGGCAAAAATGGCAGGGGCGAAAATGGGCAGAAGAGATGAACAGGGGATTTCGCGGGGAGTCAATGAAAGGATAAAGGCGAAAGGATAAAGGCTAAGGGTTGATGGAGAGGTTGGTCGGTGTCAGTTTGGGGGTTCATATGGTTGAGGAAAGGCGCGGTTCTAGCACGAAGGTTGGGATGAAGCTACGCTGGGGCGTGGGGTTGTGCTGGTTGCCGGCGTTGCTGGTGGTGGTGCCTATTTTAATGGTGTTGTCGCGGGCGTTTGAGCCGGGAGGGGAGGCGTGGGCGCATGTGGTGGAGTCGTTGCTGGCGGGGTATGTGTGGCAGACGGGAATGCTGGTGGGGTTGGTGTTGGGATTGGCTTTGGTGTTGGGGGTGCCGACGGCGTGGTGGATGGCGACTTGTGATTTTCGGGGCAAGTGGGTGTTGAGATGGGCACTGGTCTTACCGCTGGCGATGCCGGGGTATGTGGCGGCGCTGGCTTATGCGGATGCGGTGCAGGGGCTGGTGCCGGTTTATGTGTGGGTGAGGCAGCAGTTTGGAGTGGAGGCTTTTCTTTTGGCACAACAGGTGGCGAGGTGGAGTCTGGCGGTGGTGGTGATGGGGGCGACGTTGTATCCCTATGTGTATCTGACGGCGCTGGCGTCGTTCTCGCGGCAGGCGGCGGCATCGTTGGAGGCAGCGCGAATGTTGGGGGTGGGGCCGTGGAAGATTTTTTGGAGGGTGGCGCTGCCGATGTCGCGTCCGGCGGTGGTGGCGGGGTCGAGTTTGGTGGTCTTTGAGACGCTAAATGACTACGGGGTATCGCATTATTTTGGGATCAGTTCGCTGACCGTTGGGGTGTTTCGCGCGTGGCTGAGCGAGGGGCATCTGCATGTGGCGATCCGACTGGCGTTGTTGTTGCTGGCGTTTGCGATGGCGGGGGTGTTGATGGAGCGGGGGCAGCGTGGCAGGCGTGGATTCGAGGGGGGGAGTGGCGAGGTGTTTTTGACGCCGCGAAGGGTCAGAGGGTGGCGGGGGATGTTGGTATTGTTGGGATGTTTGGTGCCGGTGGGATTGGGTTTTTTGGTGCCGGGGGTGAGGCTGGGGCGCTGGGCATGGGCGACGCTGGGAGAGGCGTTTGGATGGGAGGCGTCGCTGCGGGCGGCGTGGCATAGTTTTTCGCTGGCGGGGGGGGGGGGTGTTTTGATTGTGTTGGGGGCGTTGCTGGTGGTGGCGGGGAGGCGGCTTTTTGGGGCTCCGTCGTTGCGATGGGCGCAGCGGGTGGGGTTGATTGGTTATGCGTTGCCGAGTGCGCTGGTGGCGGTGGGGGTGGGGGCGATGGTGGCAATGATTTCGAAGTGGCCGGGGATGGGGTGGACGGCGTTGAGTGCGTCGGTGTTGGGATTGGTGTTCGCTTATTACACGAGGTTTTTGGCGGTGGGGATTCAGCCGGTGGATGCGGGGTTTCGGCGGATTTCGGGGAGTTTGCATGAGGTGTCGCGCACTCTAGGAATGGGACCGTGGCGGACATTGTGGCGGGTGGATCTGCCGTTGGTGTGGCCGTCATTGCTGGCGGGGGCGACGCTGGCGTTTGTGGACATTTTTAAGGAGTTGACGCTGACGCTGGTGTTGAGACCGTTTGATTTTGAGACGCTGGCAACTTTGATCGTGAGATTGACGGATGAGAGTCGTATTCCTGAAGCGGCGGTTCCTGCGTTGATTTTGGTGATACTGAGTCTTGTTGGCTTGATCCCATTGACGCATCTGTCTATGGATAGTGGCGGTCGCCGCCAGGAGCGGTTATGAGTTTGCTTGAAGTCCAACAGGTTTCGAAAAGGTATGAGCGTGGTGCCCGTCCAGCGGTGCACGACGTGAGTCTGGTCGTGCAGCCTGGCGAGTTTGTGTCGTTGGTGGGGGAGAGCGGGAGTGGTAAGACGACGTTGTTGCGTTTGATCGCCGGATTGGAAACGGCGGATGCGGGGACCATCAAGTTGGGGGAGCGGGTGATTTCAGGGGCGGGTTTGCATGTGGTGCCGGAGAGGCGTGGGGTGGGGTTGGTGTTTCAGCACCATGCATTGTTTCCGCATTTGACGGTGGGGCAGAATGTGGGTTTTGGGATTTCGAAAATGGCCAAGGCCGAGCGGGTGAAAGTGGTGGAGGGGTTGCTGGAGTTGATTGGATTGGCGGGGTATGGTCGGCGGTATCCGCATGAACTTTCGGGAGGGGAGCGGCAGCGGGTGGCGCTGGCTCGGGCGTTAGCGACGAATCCGGGGGTGATGTTGCTTGATGAGCCGTTTAGCAGTTTGGATCCGTTGTTGCGGGAGTCGCTGCGGGATGAGACGCGCCGGGTGTTGAGGGCGTGCGGGGCGACGGCAATTTTGGTGACGCATCACACGCGGGATGCGTTGGCGGTGAGTGACCGGATCGTGGTGATGCACAACGGGTTGCTGGAGCAGATGGGCACGCCGGATGAGGTGTATCATCGGCCCGTGAATGGTTATGTGGCGTCGCTATTTGGGCCGTGCAATTTTATGGCGCGGGCGGGAGCGGGTGCCGAGGGTTGGGTGAGGCCGGATGAGCTGGAATTGGTGCCGGTGGAGCGGGTGGGTGGGTATCGGATGGCGGGGATCGTGTCGCAGGTGACTTATGGCGGCGGGTGTCAGGATGTGACGCTGGTTTGTGAGGGGGGTGGGGAGTTGAAAGTTTGCCACCAGGGGGATTGGGTGGTGAAGGAAGGGGAGACTTGGGGAGCGGCGCTGAAAGGATGAGGGATGAAGGCGGAAGGATGAAATGGGGAGACGGGCTGGTGGTTCTTGTTAATCTTCGGCTTTTTCGCCGGGGGGACACATTTTGACGATTTTGGGGTCGAAGCGACCGAGGATATCGACGAGATCGGTTTGGGCGGCCATGACGGTTTCGATGTCTTTGTAGACGCCGGGGACTTCGTCAAGGCCGGAGGAGAGGAGGTCGACGCCGGCATTTTTGAGTTGTTTTTTGACGGCGCTCCAGGTGAAGGATTGGAGGGCTTTGGTGCGGCTCATGATGCGGCCGGCGCCGTGGGAAGCGGAGTTAAGGGAGGCGGGGTTGCCTTTGCCGCGCACGACATAGCCGGGAGTGGCCATGGAGCCGGGGATGATGCCGAGGACACCGTTACCAGCGGGGGTGGCACCTTTGCGGTGGACGATGACTTCGCGACCGTGATGGGTTTCCTTCCAGGCGAAGTTGTGGTGATTTTCGATGTCGAGGAGGATGTGGGCACCAACTTTTTTGGTGATGTGTCTGTGGATGATGTCGTGGTTGGCGGCGGCGTAGCGACCCATAAGGTTCATGGCGGCCCAGTATTCTTGTCCGTCGGCTTCGTCGAGGGTGAGCCAGGCGAGGTGTTTGAGCTGGTTGGGGAGTTCGTTGCGGCGCGACATGGCGCGTTTGCTGTAAACATCGCAGACCTGGGCACCGGTGCCGCGTGAGCCGGAGTGGCTGAGCAGGGCGAGATATTCGCCGGGAGGGATGTTGAGGGAGGGGTCGGTGACGGTGAAGGCGCCGAATTCAACGAAGTGGTTGCCGCTGCCGCTGGTGCCGAGTTGTTTCCAGGCTTTTTCATGGAGGCGTTTGGTGATGGGGGTGATGCTCCAGTCTTCGTCCATGACATCGTGATGGCGACGGACTTCGAATTCACAGCCCATGCCGAAGCGGGTTTCGTGTTCGAGGAGGTTTGCCAATCGGTCTTTTTGGCCGGGGATGACATTGGCCTTGCGCTCGTAGACGGTGAGTTTCATGCGACACGCGATATCGACACCGACGGCGTAGGGGATGACCGCGTTTTCAGTCGCGAGGACGCCGCCAATGGGAAGCCCGTAACCGACATGGGCATCGGGCATGAGGGCACCGGCGAAGGCGATAGGGAGGGCGCAGGCGTTGGCGATTTGTTTGATGGCTTCGGGGTCCAGATCGTCGCCCCATTGCTGCCAGGGGGCGAGTTCGGCGCGTGGGGTGTAGGCGGGTCGGTAGAGGGCGCGGGCGAGAGAGGCGCGGTCGGGGTCGTTGAAGTAGGAGGGGGGATCGGCGACGATGTTCATGAGGTCGGTTTCGACTTGGGGGCGATCGAGTCCGCCCGCGAAGAGTCGACGCATGTGGACGTTGGCGAATTTGAGGGCATCGCCAAGGGGAATGCCGAGATTGATGAGGTCCTGGGTGTTCACTGGAATTGATGAGGCTAGAACCTCAATTGGAGCTGGCGGGTCTGGAAAGGAATTTCAGAAGGTCGCCGAGGGTGTGTTGGGGGCGGTCGAGGAGGTAGGGGTGCCAGCCGGCGAGCAGGGCGCCGTCGTGGTCACATTGTTGGTCGTCGCCGACGAGGAGGCAGTGGGTGGGGTCAGTGATGTCGGCCTGGGTTTGCGCGTGGGCGAAGATGCGGGGGTGGGGTTTGCTGGCACCGACTTCGCTGGAGAGGGTGATGGTCGTGAAAAAATGATGGATGCCGAGGCCGTGGAGGATGGAGTGAAGGCGGCGGTCGAAGTTGGAGAGGATGTGGAGAGGGTAGTTTGGGGCGAGGCTTTGGAGGGTGGGGAGGACGTCGGGAAAGAGCTGCCAGGCGTTGGGAGATTCGAAGTGATGGTAGAGATCGTGAAAGAGCGGGAGGAGAGTGGTGTCGGGAAGAGGTTTGCCCAGGGTGATGGCGAAGGTGGTGGCGACGAGGGACTGCCACCAGGAGCGGTCGTCGTCGGGGGAGGGTCCGGTTTCGTGGAGGACGGGTGGATGGGTTTTCCATGCGGTGCGGAAATTTTGTTGGAGCTGGATGGGGTCGACGTTGAGGCCGTGGGTAGCGGCGATGCGGGAATAGGTTTGGCCGACGGATTCACGGAGTTCGATAAGGGTGCCGGCGGCGTCGAAGAACAGGTGTTTCAAAGTCGGAAGTGGGAGGTCGGAAGTCGGAGGTGGTTTTTGATGACGAAGTGGGGCTTGGAATGTAGAAGGCTCGTCCCGAGCCTTGGGTGGGATGAAAGGCTCGGGACGAGCCTTCTACTTTATTTTAGGTCTCGCGGAGGGCGCTCGCGATGGGGAGTCGGGCGGCGCGGATGGCGGGGAAGAGGCCGCCGAGGAGGCCGAGGATGCTGGCCCAGATGATGGCCTGGAGGAGCAATGCAGGGGTGACGGCGAAGGCGAAGGTGACCTGGCTGAACGTTTGCCAGTTCATGGTGGAGGTTTGCATGCCGTTGAAGGCGATGTAGGCGAGGGCGGCCCCGAGGGTGCCGCCGATGAGAGCAAGGGCGAGGGATTCGACGAGAACGGAAATGACGACGGGGCCGGATCCGAAGCCGAGGGCGCGGAGGGTGGCGATCTCGCGGGTGCGGGTGGAGATCGCGCCATACATGGTGTTGAGGGCTCCGAAGAGGGCACCAAGGGCCATCATGCCGGCGATGAAGGTGCCGATGGTGGTGATGAAGTTGGAGAGCATGTCGGACTGGGAGGCGTAGAAGTCGGAGAGGCGTTCGGTTTTGACTTCGAGTTGGGGGTCTTTGGTGACGGCATCGCTGAATTGCTGGAAGGCTCCAGGGGAGGCGAGACGGGCGTAGACGGATTGGAAGGTGGTGCCGCGTTTGTAGGCGGGTTGGAGGACACCGGCGTCGGTCCAGATTTCAGATTCGGCAAGGCCGCCGTTGGCGCTGAAGATGCCGACGACTTCCCATTTGTTTTGTCCGATTTCGAGGGTTTTGCCGAGTTCGAGTCCGGCGAAGGAGGAGGCGGCTCCGGCACCGACCATGATTTCGTTTTTGCCGGGTTCGATGCGGCGGCCTTGAAGAAGTTTGATGGTGCCGCGGACGTCGAAGGCACCGGGTTCGACGCCGCGCATGGGGACGTTGGCATCGGTGCCGGTGCTGATTTTGGGAAGGCTGATGATGACGAAGAGTTCGGCGGAGGTGATGGGTCCTGCGGCGTTGCGGGCGATGCCGGGGGCGTCGGCGATGATGCGGGTTTGTTCGCGGCTGATGCCGCTGGACATTTCATCGGTGGAACCTTTGCGCAGGACGATGGCGACGTCAGGGCTGCCGGCGGAAGTCATGGCTTTTTTGAATCCTTCTGCGATGGAAAGGACGCCGACGAGGACGGCAACGACCCCGGCGATGCCGATGGCGGCGGTGATGGAGGAACCGGTGCGCTGGGGGATGGTGCGCAGGTTGAAGAGGGCGATGGAGAAGATTTGGGAGAGGTAGTTCATCGAAGGGCTAAAGGCTAAAGACTGATGACCGACGACACGTCGGTGGTCCGATTTGGAGGACGCGATGGGTGGGAGAGACGTGGCTAATGGTTAAAGGTTGATGGCCGACGACACGTCGGCGCTCCATGGGGGATTATCGTCGCAGGGCGACGGCGATTTGGAGGCGCATGGCTTGGAGGGCGGGGATGATGCCGGCGATGATGCCGAGGACGATGACGAGGATGAGGCCGGTGATGAGGTCGCGGTCGGAGAAGTTGAAGATGGGCAGCATTTCGGGAACAGGGCTGCCGGCGAGGGCGATGAGTTTGGCGACGGTGAGGCCGAGAAGCCCGCCGATGAGGGCGATGACGGTGGATTCGGCGAGGACAAGGAAAAGAACGAGGCCGTTGGTGAAGCCCATGGCTTTGAGGACGCCGATCTCTTCGGTGCGTTCGCGCACGGCCTGGCCCATGGTGTTGCCGGCGACGAGGAGGATGGTGAAGAACACGGCGCTGAGGACGGCGGTGAGGATGGTGCCAATGTCGCCGACTTGGGAGGCGAAACCTTGCATGGCGGCGGCTTCGGTTTGGGCTTTGGTTTCGTAGGCGGAGTTGGCGAATTCCTTGTCGATGGCGGCGGCGATGTCCGGGGCGCGGTCGGGGTCTTTGACGCGGACACTGAACCAGCCGATTTCGCCTTTGCTGAGGGTTCGGCCTTCGTCGAAGTAGTCGTAGTGAAAGAGGAACTGGGTGTTGTCGGCTCCTTTTTTGGTAACGTCGTAGACGCCGACGATTTCGAATTCCCAAGTTTCGTTGTCGCCTTCGCGACGCCAGATGGGGGAGTTGACGGGGATGACGCTGCCGATCTTCCATCCGTCGGATTTGGCGTAGCGGTCGAAGAGGCCTTTCCCGACGATGACGCCGTTGCGTTTGGCTTTCCAGGCGGCCATTTGTTCGGGGGGAACGGTGAACTCCGGGAACATGGCGAAGTAGGTGTCGGGATTGACGGGAAAACTGGCGAGGAAGTTTTTTGGGTCTTTGTAATAGCCGCCGAACCAGGAGAGATGGGTGATGGCGGCGACGCCGGGGAGGTTGGCGATGCGGTCAGTGTAGCTGATGGGGAGGGACTGAATGATGGACATCTTATGCATGACCATGAGGCGGTCGGCTCCGGCCATGGAGATGCCGCCGGTGAAGGCTTCCTTGATGATGCAAAGGGTGCCGAAGAGCACGAAGGCAACGAAGATGGAGAGCACGGTGAGGACGGTGCGCAGCTTCTTGCGTTTGAGGTTGCTGAAGACTAATGAAAGGAATTTCATTGGAGGAAGATAGGGTGCCCGTTCGCTTCGCGGCTTCGCAGCAGGGCTTTGCGGTTTCTTGTTAAACGACCTGGGGCGTTGCCCCAGGCTGTCGTGGGTCGCACCGTTGGTGCTGGGAAGCGGGACGATGTCGAGGACGAGTAGGAGTAAGAGGAAGAGTAGGATTTACTGAGCGGTGGAGGAAAGCTGGCCCTTGTCGAGGTGGACGGTGCGGGAGGCGCGCTCGGAGGCGTGGGGGTCGTGGGTGACCATGATGATGGTTTTGCCGTGCTCTTTGTTGAGGGTCTGAAGAAGAGTGAGGATGTCGTCGCCGGATTTGCGGTCGAGATCGCCGGTGGGTTCGTCGCAGAGGAGGAGGGTGGGATCGGTAACGATGGCGCGGGCAATGCCGACGCGTTGTTGTTCACCACCGGACATGGTGCGGGGGTGGTGTTTGAGACGGTGCGAAAGGCCGACAACGGTGAGGGCGGTTTCGGCGTGCTGGCGGCGCTGGGCTTTGTTGAGATGGGTGAGGAGAAGGGGGAGTTCGACATTTCGCTGGGCGCTGAGGACCGGGAGCAAGTTGTAGAACTGGAAGATGAAACCGATGTGGCGGGCGCGCCAGGCGGCGAGCTGTCGGTCAGAGAGGTGGTTGATGGGTTCGTTGCCGATCTCGACGGTGCCGGTGGTGGGTCGGTCGAGGCCGCCAATGAGATTCAAGAGGGTCGATTTGCCAGAGCCGGAGGGACCCATCAACGCGAGGAATTCGCCTTGCTTGACTTCGAGGTTAAGGCTGGAGAGGACATGGATGTCTTCGGAGCCGCGCTTGAAGGTTTTGCTGACGCCCTGGATGTTGACGATGGCGGGATGGGTGGTGCTCATGATTTTTTCTCGGTGACTTTGGTGCCTTCTTTGAGGTCGGAGGGGGCATCAATGATGATGGTTTCGCCGGGGGCGATGCCGGAGGAGAGGAGGGTTTGGTCGCCGTTGGTTTGGGCGACGGTGACTTCGCGTTTCTGGGCGCGGTCGTTGTCGATGATCCAGACGATGTCGAGGTTGTCGATGCTGCGGAGGGCAGCCTGGGGGATGAGGGTGAGGCGTGGTCCGGATGGTTTGGTGGCGGTTTCATCCTGCTTTTGAGGGGCGCTTTTGAAGGCGACTTTGACACCCATGTCGGGAAGGATGCGAGGGTCGCGAACTTCGATGGCGACCCGGACTTTGACGGTGGCTTTCTGGCGGTCGGCGGTGGGGATGATGGCGATGACTTTGGAGGGGATTTTCCAGTCGGCGTAGGAGTCGAGGATGGCTTCGACGGGTTGGTTGGCCCGGACGCGGTTGATGTAGCTTTCGTTGACGTCGACGTCGATTTCGAGGGAGTCCATGTCGACAATCGTGCAGATGCCGGTGCGCGTGAATCCGCCGGAGGACATGGGGGAGATCATCTCGCCGGGCTGGGCGTTTTTTACGGTGACGATGCCGGTGAAGGGGGCGCGGATGATGGTGTCCTCGACTTGTTGTTTCCAGGAGTCGACTTCGCGTTCGGCAACGGCGATGTCGGCGTTGAGTTTGTTGAGTCGGGCACGGAGGGAGCTGGTTTCGGCTTCGGCGCGGTTGAGGTCGGAGGTGCTGGCGGCTTTGGTGGCGACGAGTTCGGTGAAGCGGGTGAGTTCTTTTTCGGCAAAGGTGAGGTTGGGTTTGATTTCCTCGATGGCCTGTTGGGCGGAGTAGAGTTGGGCTTCGGCGAGGCGCAGGCTGGCGGTGACGTTGGTGGCGTCGATGTGGGCAAGGATCTGGTCTTTTTCGACCTTCATGCCTTCTTCGATGAGGACTTCGGTGACCTTGCCGGTGACTTTGGAGGAGACCGTGGAGGCGCGGCGGGCGGTGATGTATCCGGAGGCGTTGAGGAGCGTGGTCTGGGTGGGGGAGGCGTTGGGTCCAGTGGTGGTTTGTTCGAGAGCGATGGTGGTCTGGACTTCAGGGGGCTTGGGACCGAAGAGCATCCATGCGCCGCCAGCGATGACGAGAAGAATGACGAGGGTGAGCGGTAGCGTCCAGGGGGATCGCCGACGTTGGGGAGGGGCGCTGCGATCAATGCGCAAGGCGTCCAGACTTGGTTTTGCGGAACTCATGCGGAAAAAAGGGCGCCGTGTGGTGTGGTCGCGTGAATGAATACGATGCACGGCATTGAGCAACGTGCAGCTTTTTTCTTGTGGAACGAAAGGTGAGGTAAGGTGAGGCGCGACGGCTACTGATATTCCTTGTCGAGGGCGTCGAGGTATTGGGAGATGGCGTCGCTGCGAGGGTGGAGTTCTTCGTCGATTTGATCGCGGAGTTTGAGGTAATCTTCGAAAGTGTTGCTGAAGCCGGAGTGGTTGGCGATGTAGGTGTCGACGTATCTTTCGACGTCCATGGCCTGGGTATGGATTTGTTCACGAACGCTGGAAAGCTGGGCGATTTTTTCGGACATGCCTTTGTCTTTACCGCGAAGGAGGGTCTGCACAACCAGCGCGTAGTCGGCAATGAGCGGTCGGTAAAGTGGATGGGCGCGAAGTTTTAGCGCGTTGAGTCGGTCGAGGTTGGTCTGAAGAATGGTGTCGCGGTCGCTGCGCTTCATGATCTGGGCGAAATCGGCGAGCGGTGCGGTGAGGATTTCTGGGGTAACCGGGGCAGGAGCAGGTGCAGGTGTGGGTCTTGGTGTTTGCGGCTGCTGGCTCTGGGCGGTGTCGGATGGAGGGCCTTCTGGAGCGGGGGCGGATTCGGGATTCTCGGGGGCGGCGGGTTCGTTTTTGCGGAACCAGTTCAAGGGATTGAGGGCGCTGGGTTTTTTCTCGTCTGCGGTGGCTTCGGGTTCTGCCTCTTCAGGGGGAGCAGGGGATTCAGCGGGGACCATGGGAGGTTGATCGCTGATGTCGCGGGTGGCACCGGTTTTGGCGGGAAGGCTGGGAGGTGGTGACGGTTCAGCGGCGGGAATCGCGGGCTGGTCGCTGATGTCGCGTTTTGAGGCAGGTTTTTTCGGCAGCGAACCCACGGGTGCGGGAGCTGGTTCGGCTCCTGGTTTGGTTTCTGGCTTTGGCGTGGCTTCTGGTTTTGACTCTTCGGGTTTCTCCTCGGCCTCGCTGTCGGCGGGTTTGCGTTTGGTGAAGGGAAAGATGATCTCTTTGCTTTTTGGTTTGAAAAAGGGCAGGCCGAAACGGGATTTTTTTTCTTCCTTCTCGGGCTCGGCTTCGGGAGATTCTTCGGGGCTTGGGGTTGGAGCGGGCGTGGGAGCTGCTTCGGCGGTGGGTTTGGGTGTAGACTTTTTCTTCGATTTGGCAGCGACCTGCGGAGTGGGTTTGAATTCGAGGGTGAGGGCGGTGTCGAGTTGACGTTCGGTTTCGGCGACGCTCATGGTTTCCAGCGTGCTCGGTGTGGCCAGGGTTGCCATTTGTAACGACCACCATTTCTCAAGGCTGTTGTTGGAGACGCCGAGGGTGGGGAATTGTTGTTGGAGGAGTTCGCGATCAGGCTTGGAGTCGGTGGCGAGGGCGTTGAGAAATTTGCCGAAGCGAATGGTCCCTTCGGGTTGGTCCAGCAGGGTCAGCACAAGGGCGCAGGAAGAGGCTTCGTAGATGCCACGGGACAGGGCGTCGAGCTGGGCGGCGTCGGCTTGCAGGAGGGCGTCGATGCTGTAGACGCGTCCACTGCGGAAGACGGCGGCGAACAACGCGCTGGGTTTGGCACGGTTGCGGAAGTTCAGGGCTTCGCTGACGCCGGTCAGCAGCCAGTCGGGAAGGACGCGTTGGCGGGTGGTGTTGAGTTCCTTGTGCTGACGGAGGATGCGCTCGGCAAGGAGGATGCGCACCAGTTCATCAGTGAAGTTCTCGGTGAGGAAACCCTGCCGGAGTTGCACGGTGACTTGAAGATGAAAACCGCCGTGGGCGAGCTGGCTGATGTTGGTGGTGACGGCGGGACCGGTGCGCACGGCTTCAGCGGCAGTTTTGAGGACGATGACGACGGGAAGTTTTTCGACCGTGGGATCTTTGAGGAGTCGGTCGAGGGAACCGGCGGTGTCATCGGCGAGCAGGCAGAAGACGCTGCGGGTGCGGAGGTCGGCCCCATGCACAATGAATTGTTTGCTGGCGCTGGTGGAACTGGTGACGGGGGCCGATGCGTTGGTGGTGGGGGCGGCGGACAACTGGCCGTCGGAGGGCGCGGCAGGAGCCATGAGGCCGGGGGCGGCTTCGATGGTCGCGGGCAGTTCGTTTTTGGGTGGCGCTTGCTGGCCGAACAGGATCGAAGCGGTGACCATGGCCGCAGCGACGGCGGTCAGGATCAGAGAGGGGGCGGCAAGACGGCGGGGCATGGGCTGGAGTCGACTCCTATCTTGCGACAGTTTCGAGTCGGGGATCAAGCACGATTTTGCCGGGTTCGAACTTGAGCTGGTTCATCTGGAAGGCGAGGTCGAGTTCGCTTTTGAGCGAGGTTGCAAGGCTTTGCAGGGCGGGAAGGATGGGGGCCATGATGCCGCGTGGAACGTTCATGCGTCCGTAGCTGCCACCGACGGGTTCGATCAAAAACTGGTTCTCTTTGCGGGTGACCTGGAAGCGCATGGAGGCGGTGGCAGGATGGTTGTTGGTGGCACGCCAGAGCAGTCGAACCTCGAATCCCTCGCGCTGGCACTGCACATAGAAGCGGTCGATGGAGATGTTCTCTGCCAGTGGACCGGTGGACATGGCGCGCAGGTGGGCGTTGAGGTAACGGTTGAGTTCCGCTTCGGTGATGACGACGGGAGCGTTGCGTTTGTAGAGGCCTTGCTCGATGCGTTCAAACAGAGCCGGGGCGGGGGCGGGACCGGCGTTGTCTTTGGATGCGGCGAGGGATTCCGCCCAAGCGGGGGCGCGATGCGATTGAATGGCGCCAGCAGCAAGCAGGCTCACCCATGCGAGTGCGATGAGATGAGAAAGGAGGCGGAACACTCGGCGTGAGATTGAGGTGGGTGAGGGAGAACAACGCTAGGCCGATTTGGCGGGAGCGGAAGGCGAGGGGGCTGAAGGAGCCGGTGCCGGGGCGGCGGAGGGTGCGGGAGCGGAGGCGGCCGAGCTGTCTTGTTTGGCGGCGGCTTTGTAGGACTCGCTGCGGTAGTCGGTCTGGTAGAAACCGCTGCCTTTGAAGATGATGCCGGCTCCGCGGCCGATTTTGCGATGCACAGGACCAGCGCAACCTTCCTGGGGGCAATCGGTGAGGCGCGCGTCTTTCATGGACTGGACGACCTCAAAAGCGTGGCCACAGGTGGTGCATTCGTATTCGTAGGTAGGCATGGGTGAGATGAAGGAAGGGACTGGCAGGATCCTGGTCTGGCGCCGAAGGAAAGAGCGCGCCGGATGGACCTGAACTTTGGATTGTCATCGAAGTTGGGCGAATTCTCAACTGGTTATTGCGGATGGACGAAGTTGGTGGGCAGAAGTTGAAAAAGCGCAAGATTGGACAAGGCCGGCCAATGGTGCATAGTCGAAGCACGTTTCTCATGGCACTGTTTTCCCTTTCTCCAACCGTCCTGCGAACTTTGGGTTGTTTCATGATTGCCGTTGCCATGAGCAGTTGTGCAGGCAGGCAGAAAAAACACAAGCTGACGGGAGAGACGCAATACATCGACGGCACGAGAAGCGCGGCACCGCGTTATGCGTTGCAGCAGGTGGATGTGGAGTCGTGGTGGAAGGGCGATGGCGTGGCAGGGGCTCCCAAGGTGGTGATTTCGCTGGGCGAACAGAAGGCGTATTTTTACAAGGGCAGTGAAGTGGTGGGGGTTTCCAGCGTGTCGACCGGGGAGGAAAATCACCCGACGCCGACGGGATCTTACCGCATTCAGCAGAAGAGTCCGGCGCATCGTTCCAGTCAGTATGGAGACTACGTGGATGCTTCAGGCAATGTGGTGGCGGAGAACATTGAAAGCGGTGTGGACCCAAGACCGCCGGGTTCGAAGTATCGTGGAGCATCAATGCCGTATTTCATGAGGTTTAATCGGGGGATCGGCATGCATGCGGGATTTCTGCCGGGGTATCCGGCTTCGCATGGTTGTGTGCGCATGCCGGATCACATGGCGCAGACGTTTTATCGCAACGTGTCGATTGGCACGCCGGTGGTGGTAAAGTATTGAGTGGTCAACGATCCAATCCAATTCAATTCAATCAATTCTATGAGCGAGATGAAGACGACAGAGGTCACGGCAGAAGAGTTGTCGCGGTGGATCGGTGAGGGCAATCCCAACTTCCGTTTGGTTGATGTGCGCGAGCAGGACGAATATGAGATCTGTCGATTGCCAGGTTCAGAGTTGATTCCGTTGTCCAATTTTGCGGACCTGGCTCCGGGAAAACTGGGGGAGAAGTCGGAGACGATCGTGGTGTATTGTCACCATGGCATGCGCAGTCAACGTGCGGCCAACTGGCTGAGACAGCAGGGATATGAAGATGTGATCAACCTCACCGGTGGCATTGATGCGTGGTCGGAAACGGTGGATGCGTCGGTGCCGCGTTATTGAGCTGAGACTATGAGGTGGTGCGACGCTCGACGTTGAGTTCCATCTTGCGATAGAGGGTGGCGATGCTGACGCCGAGCATGCTGGCGGTTTTTTCGCGTGAGCCGTTGTTGTATTTGAGGGTCTCGTTGATGAAAAGCTTTTCCTGGACGCGCACGAAGCTGTCGAGCGTGCTGCCAATCGGCAGGCTTATCGGCTCATGATTCGATGATGCGGTGGCGGCTGAGGTGTCGCTTTTTTGAGTGACTTTGGCGGGCAGATCCGCAGGCTGGATGGTGTCGTTTTCGGACATCGCGCAGGCGCGTTCGACGGCGTTGCGGAGCTCACTGATGTTGCCGGGCCAGGGGTATTTTTGCAGGAACTCGGAGGCGTAAGGTTCAATGCGTTTCATCGGACTGCCGCTGCGAAGGGCTTGTTCGCGCAGAATGTTTTGGATCAGCAGGGCGATGTCTTCGCGGCGTTCGCGCAGGGGGGGAATGTGCACCGGCACGACGGAGATTTTGTAATACAGATCCTCCCTGAACTGGCCGTTGCGAATGGCTTCATCAAGATGCTGCGAGGTGGAAGTGATGAGGCGAAATGAGGCACCGGACTCGGTGGCTTGATCTAGATAGGCGTTGAGTTGCGCCTGGATGTGCATGGGCATGTGATGGATCTCGGCGAGGTGCACGGTGCCGCCACGGGTGCGGGTAAAAATACTATTGTGAGACTGGTCGTGGCCGAACAATTCCGCTTCAAGGAGATCGGCGGAGAGTGCGCTGCATTGAATGGCTTTGAACGGAGCGGCGTGGCGACGGCTGCTCTGGTGCAGCACGCGGGCGATCAGTTGTTTGCCAACGCCGAATTCGCCTTCCAACAGCACGGGGCTGTCGGTGTCGGCGACGCGCTGGATGAGGCTGGAGATTTTCTGGATGGCGGCACTTTCACCAACAAGCTGGGGTGGTCGTGAAGATGGTGGATTGCTGCTGCTGGAGGTGGATGGGAGCGGGGGAGCAGGCTGCTGGCCGAGCGCGTGCTCAATGGTGAGTTTGAGGTCGGTGAGCTCGAAGGGTTTGGCGATGTAGTCGAACGCGCCCAGGCGCATGGCTTCGACGGCGGTCTCGACGCTGCTGTGACCGGTCACCATGATGATGGCGGTTTGTGGCGAGGTGCTGCGGCATTGCTGGATGATTTCCAGACCGTTGACGTCGCCGATGTGAAGGTCGACGATCAACAATTCGGGCTTGAGCTGGCCGAGCGTTTGGAGTCCTTCAGCGCCAGTTTGCCGTGCATGCACTTCGTGTCCAAGGCTGCGACAAACCTGGCTCATCAGCTCCAGAATGGAAGCTTCGTCGTCAATGATTACCACTTTGGCCATGAAGAGGGTGGGGTGAACAGTTAGGGTTTGATTAAGGGATGTTAATCAAGTGGAGGGTGCGGGTCAATGGGGAATTCTCGAATTTGAGAATATTGTCGTCAGGGCTCGAGACATGTCCCCGTTGCCGGCGTTTTGGATTGATCGAAGCAACCGCTTCGGTGCAGCGCGCGTAATTCATCTTATTCGTGAACTTTTCCGGCACCGATTCGATCCATCAAAACAGCAACCCCTCGTTGTCAGGGGTTGCCGTTTTTTGTGCCCTGTTTCTGCGTCTGCACCGGTTGGCGGCCTTCCGGATTTAACCGGTCGGCGTGAGTTTGCGGATGAGTGATCATCCGCGGGCAGCACCTTTCACGTCGACTGAGACCACAACGCAAAGCTGTAACCGGCCACCTGAAGTCAGAATGATGACTGGTCGGGTGCTGCCATGCCTGGAGCGTTAATGCTGCTCCGGGAACGAATGTGATTCGCCTATTCGGCAATCCATGATGCAGACGCTTGGGGAACCATGCCTGCTCATTCACCAACGACAAAAATTTAAAATTTATCAATGAGAACAAAGAAAAACTATCTCAAACAAAGCGATGTAACCGCATTGAAGTCATGTCTTCGCGGCGAAGTCTTCGCGACTGGGGTTGATCCGTTGATCCTCGCCAGGCTAAAAGAAATGATCGACCAATCGGTCGTCGTTTTAGACCACCAACTCCTGCCGCAAACCGTGGCTTTGGGGGCTCAAGTGGACATTGAATACTGTGATGATCACGAGCGTGCGATTTGCAGGCTGGTGCTTCCACATGAGGTGTCTGCGAACCCCGAGAACATCTCGGTTCTGACGCCACTGGGACTGGCATTGCTGGGTCGGGAGGCTCCGCAAACCATCCACTGGCCACTGGCGGTAGGGCGCGGTGCTCTACAGGTCAAAATCCTCAACGTCATCCATTCAAATAAATCCGAACTTATTCCTTCTTATGCCTAATCCAAATTCAAACTACAGCTACAACGATAACTCCAACTCTGACTCCAATGCCGTGGTTATTGCCGTTCATCAAGATGACCGCCGCATGATCGACTGGGCCCAACGAGTCAACCAACAATGGCAGGTGGATCATCCTCTGGCCGCCAAAGCGGATCGCTGGATGCGTCAGCTTTTGCAAAGTCGAAATGACCGACAAAGACTGTTTCAGGGCACCCGCAGGGCGTTTCGTTTGATGATGGAAGCTGGTCGCGGGGCCGACCTGAAAAGACCGTTCTATCGCGGACTTCTGGGCCAGGCGACGGATGAGGAGTTGAGGGAGTTCGAACTGCAACTCCCTTCGAACTAGCCGTCTTGCCGGGCTACGGCAATATCAGGATGGATAAAGGCGGGGTGATTGATGAAATCGAATCCCCCGTCAGAGTGAATCCCGGCTGTGAGGCCGGGATTCTTTTTTTGCACAGAGAATCTGAGAATTGCTTGAACGGGAAGATGGGAATCTGCGCTAATTCTCAAGAAAAGGACGAGTCCATCAGGATTGACTGGTCGTATAACAGCAGGAAGTTCCGCCTGGGCGATTGAATCATTCACGACAACGTTCAAACTCAGTGAGTTGAATTCAGCGGCAGAGTGGAGGTCCAGAGGTTTGCGTCAGTTGATTTTGAGTGTTTTCTGTAGAAATCGGGAGGTGAAGCGAAAATTTATGATGCGGCTTGCTTTGAAAATGTTGTTCGGGGACACGGCGAAGTATTTGATGCTGGTGGTAGGTATTTTTTTTGCGACGTTTTTGATTGCCCAGCAGACTTCGGTGTTTTTTGGTTTGATGAACTGGACGCGGGCGACGTTGATGAATGTGCCGGCTCCGCTGTGGGTGGTTGATGCCAAGGTGGAGCAGGTGAATGAGACGAATCCGCTGCGGGATACGGATGTGGCGAGGGTGAGATCGGTGGATGAGGTGGCGTGGGCGATGCCGTTGTATTCGGGGATTCAGCGGGTGAGGCTGGAGAATGGCAAGTTTAAGGTGATCCAGTTGATTGGGATTGATCCGACGACGCTGGCGGGGGCTCCGGTGCAGATGATCGAGGGGAGGTTGGAGGATTTGAGGTTGCCGAACACGGTGGTGATTGATGATCTGGCGGTGAGAAGACTGGCAAAAAATCCCGGGGACAAAAGCACTCACATCAAGGTGGGGGACATGTTTGAGATCAATGATATTGAAGCGCGGGTGGTGGGGATTTGTGAGGCGATGAACAGCTTTACGGGGGGGCCTTATGTGTGGACGACTTATGAGCGGGCATTGCAGTATTCGCCGGCTCAGAGGAAGATGTTGTCGGCGGTGATTGCGGCGCCGAAAGAAGGGGTGAGCCTGGAGGTGGCGGCGCAAAAGATTGAAGAGGCGACGGGGATGAAGGCGTTTGTGAACAGTGGATTTGGTTCTTCCGACCGGGATTTCGGAACGAGCACGATCTGGTGGTATGTGAAAAACACGGGGATTCCGATTTCGTTCGGGACGACGGTGATCGTGGGGTTCATCGTGGGGGTGGCGATTTCGTGTCAGACGTTTTATGCGTTTGTGCTGGAGAACATTCGGCATCTGGGGGCGTTGAAGGCGATGGGGGCTTCAAACGGCAAGCTGTGCCTGATGCTGGTGTTGCAGTCGCTGACGGTGGGGCTGGTGGGGTATGGGATCGGAATGCTGGCGACTTCGGCGTTTGCGATGGGGGCGTTGAAGAATGAGCAGCCACCGTTTTTTATGACATGGCACATCCCGGTGGCGGCGCTGGGGGTAATTTTGTTTATCTGTGCGCTGGCGGCGTTGATGGGGATCTGGCGGGTGAGTCGATTTGAACCGGCCATGGTGTTTCGTGCTTAAACTTTGATTTGATGAAGACGACCGAACACAAGATTGCGGTGCATGCGCAGGGGATCGTCAAAAGTTTTGGCGATGGAGGATCGCGTTTGACGGTCCTGAAGAACGTGGACTTTGATGCTCGCGATGGGGAGATCATGATGCTGGTGGGTCCATCGGGTTGTGGGAAAACCACGTTGTTGAGCGTGCTGGCGGGAACGTTGAGATCGGAAGAGGGTTCGATTGAGGTGTTTGGGGAGCGGCTCGACGGAATGCGCGCGGCCAAGGTGACCAAATTTCGGGCGCTGAACATTGGGTTCATCTTTCAGAGCTTTAACCTCATCCCCACGCTGAATTGTGCGGAGAATGTGAGTGTGCCGTTATTGATCCAAGGCGTGAAAAGCCGGGTGGCGGAGGACCGGGCGAGGGAGTTGCTCGACCGGGTTGGGCTGGGGGATCGCTGGAAAAATCGGCCGACGCAACTCTCAGGTGGGCAGCAGCAGCGGGTGGCGATTGCGCGTGCGCTGGTGCATGAGCCGCGGCTGGTGATTTGTGATGAGCCGACGGCATCACTGGATGCGAAGAATGGCGAGCTGGTGATGGAGCTTTTCGACAAGGTGGCGAGGGTGCCGGGGAGGTGCGTGATCATCGTCACGCATGACAATCGGATTTTTTCTTTTGCCGACCGAATCGCACAGATGGATGACGGTCGTATCGTGGAGGTGCATGATGTCGAGAACGGCAGTGCACCGAGTTTTCAGCATCATTAACATGGAACTGCCGATTGGAATGATGGGATTTTATTTATGAACTGGTTATCGAATGGGGTTCGCTATTTGACGTTGGGGCTCGCACTGGCGGGCTTTGTGGGAATCACCCTGGTGATTCGCGAGGTGCAGGCGCAAAACTCGGGGGAGATTCCGCCGCCGCCCGTGGCTCCGCCAGTGAAGTCGTTTGAGAGCACGGTGGCCGGGACGGGCATTGTCGAGGCATTGAGCGAGAATGTGTCGATTGGAGTTCCGGTGCAGGGTTTGGTGACGGAGGTTATGGTAAAGGTGAATGACAAGGTGGAAAAAGGGCAGCCGCTTTTCAAGATTGATGAGAGCGATCTGCAGGCACAGATGGTGGGTTTGCAGGCGGCAGTGGAGGTGGCCAAGGCTCGGGTGGAGGTCCAGGAGGCGGGGCTGGCACGGTCACAAGATTTGCTGGACCGGTTGCGGGCGGTTCCGGATCGCCGGGCGGTGAGTGTGGATGAGCTGAAGACGCGGGAGATGGATGTGATGGTGGCGAAAGCGCAGTTGAGCGCGAGCAAAGCCGAGGTGGTCTCAGCGGAGGCAGGGGTGAGGCAGACGGAGTTGTTGATGGAACGATTGACGGTGCGGGCTCCGCGCGATGGCAGCATTTTGCAGGTGAACATCCGGGCGGGAGAGTATGCGTCGTTTGCACCTCGGAACGCAGCGTTGATTTTGGGGGACTTGGAGAATCTTCAGGTTCGTGTGGATGTGGACGAGCAAAATGCGATGCGGGTCCAGCCGGGTCAGCGGGCGGTTGCTTACGTGAAGGGTGATAAAAAGCGGGCGTTGCCGCTGGAGTTTGTGCGGGTGGAGCCTTTTGTCATTCCCAAGATGTCATTGACCGGGGCAAGCACCGAGCGGGTGGATACTAGGGTGTTGCAGGTAATTTACCAGCTGAAGCGGCCTGAGAACCCGACGATTTATGTGGGTCAGCAGGTGGATGTGTCGATTGAAGCGGATGTGCGTTGAAGAGGGGGAGCGGAGTGGTGGAGTAGTAACGGAGCCGGGGAAGAAATGGTGGTTTGGGGGCCTTGGCGAAAAGCGGTGTCGACGAAGCCGTGGCCCGGATCCGTTGCCGCCGCAATCTCGATTGTTGCCCTGGCGGGTTGGGCGCTGAAGCCCAGGTTTTGGACCGCGAGGATGGAAACAAAAAAACTGCGTGATCCAGGTGGGATCACGCAGTGGATGAAGTTACTGATGGGTGAGCGATTAGCGACGGTTGAAGATCGACTCGGCTTCCTTGTCGCCGACCTTGAGATAACGGTAGTAGACCTCAAGCATCAGTGTGCAAAGAACGGTGCGGTAAAGTTCGCGGTCGGCTCCAACGCCTGCGGTGCCGCCTGCGGACCAGTCGGGAGTTTCGGTTTTCCAGTTGCCTCCGGGGGCCTGATTGGCGAGGATTTCGGGGAGGGCGGTTTTGTTCCAGTGATCCCATTCTTCGCCGCCGTTTTGGAAGAATGCCTGGGCGTAATAATACCAGCAATAGAGATTGGCATTTTTGTTCCAGGCGGGTGGTTCCTTGGTAAAGAGATCGTAGGCGAATCCGACACCCTTACGAATGGGGGCATTTTTGGCGCGGGCAAGGGTTTGAAGGCCGAGGATGCCAACGCCGGTGAGGCTCCACTGGTTGTAGTGGGCCTCCCGATTGGTATTGCCGAATCCACCATCTTTGGTTTGGACGGTTTCCAAGTATTTAACGGTTTTGTCGACGGCGGGTTTAAGTCCTGCGATTTTGAGATTGGTGTGTTGGGCGGCTTTGAGGGCCTGAAACTGCCAGCCGGCGACCGAAAGGTCAGAGTTGTTGACTTTCACGCCTTCCACCACGGCTTTGGCATAATACCCCCAGGAGCCCTTGTCGTTTTGCTGGTCAATGATGATTTCGACGCCGCGTTCGAAGGCTTCGCGCATGCCGGGAAGGGATTTGCTGCCCATGCGTGCGAGGGTATACATTTCGCCGAGGGCGTAGGTGGCGATGCCGTGCTCGTAGGCGCCGCCGTGGCCGGAGGGGTTGGCGGTGAACAGGCCGTGTTCATTTTTCTTAGAGAGCTCAATGAGGTAGAGAATGCCTTTCATGACGTTGTCGCCATAGAAAGGGGAGTCAGGGGTTTCGCAGCGACCGAGATAACAAAGGAGGGCCAGACCAGTCATGGCGGCCTTGTTGCCCCTGCCCCAGGATCCATCTTCGTTTTGCTGGGTTTTGAGCCACTCGAGGGCCTGGCTGACGGCGCGTTCGCATTCAGGATTGCCGCCGCTTTCAACGAGTTTTTGGAGTCGTTCCGCGCTGCTGCAACGGCTTTTCATGGTGGGGGGAAGGCTGATGAAGCCGGCCTGACCACCGATCCCCTGACCGGTGCCAAATCCGCCACCGCTGCCGAGTCCGCCGGAACCGAAACCACCGCCGCCCATGCTGCCACCAAGGAGGCTGCTGGTTTCGGGCATCGGGACATCGTCAATGGGAATGTCGGGGAGGTTGATGACTGCGTTGGCACCTTCGACGGTGACGCGTCGCATCGGGGTGCTTTTGCTGAGGTTGCTGCGTTTTTTCTGTTGAACAGTCTGGGTGAGTTGCTGGCTGGCTTCCTGGCCCTGCTTGCTGCCGCCCCCGGGCAGGAAGTCGACTTGTTTTTCGTGAACGATGGTCTCGACGACGAAGTAGGCGGCGATGAGACCGGCGGCGTGGATGCCGACGCTGACCATGAAGGAGCCACCACCGGCTTTGCGCCAGTATTCAATGAAGGCGTTCTTTTTGGGCGGGGCAACGTATTCGATGGCGGGCGGCTGATTCGGATCGTATTCGATCTCCACTTCGGTCGGTTGCGCTTGGGCGGCGACGGACGGGGGAGGGGTGATAAAGGACGGGGCAGCGGGAATGAAGATGGGTCCGGAGTTGCTGCCACTGGTCTCGCGATTGGTGGCGCTGAGGGACTGGATTTGAACGGGGGCAATGGGAACGGAGCTGGTCTCGGGCCGGACGGGTGTTGAGGCTTCAGATGGCTGAATGGGGACAGGTTGGCTGTCGTCCGGAGCGTTGGATGGAGGGCTCATGTGGTTTTTTGGGGGAAGGTGGTGGTGAGTGAAGGCGAGGTTGATTGGCGTGTTTCGCTTTCGCCAGGCTGGTCTTTTGCTGTTTGCTAAAACGATCGAGGTGAACGGGTTATTAGAATTCTTCGGTGCCCACGGTAAAGGTCACGTTGGCGATTTTGGCGGCGGCGAGGGCGTTCATGACGTCAATGATGCGCTCGTATTTGGCCTGTTCGGCGGTCTGGATGGTGACGAGGACTTTGCTGCCACGGGAGTCGGCGTCTTCCTTGAGCCGGGCGATGGAGTTGGTGAGGGTGGGGAGGCTTTTGTCCTGGGGGGTGTCAAATTCCTCGTCGTTCATGAGAACGATGCCGTCTTCGTCGATCTCGATGATGACTTCGTCGGGATCGTCTTCAATGCGGTCGCTGGAAGTCGAGACACCAGGGAGGTTGGTTTTGAGTTCGTGCTCCACTTTCACGGCGGCGGCCATGACCATGAAGTAGAGCATGATGACGAAGATGACGTCCACCATGGGGGCGATTTGGAATCCCAGGTTGATGGATTCGACTTCCAGGTTGCGTCGGCCTTTGCGGTGGTTGGACATGGGACGAGATTACTTGTTGAGGGCGGAGAAGGAGATGTTGTCGATGCCTGCGGCTCCGATGACGCTCATGGTGCGTTGGATTTCGATGGCGGGGAGGTTTTTGTCGCCCCGGATGATGACGTGGTATAGCGGCTGGGCGGCTTTGCGTTCCCTGAGGACCTGGGTGAGGTCTTCAATGTTTTCGTAGTCGGGTCCTTCAAAGCTGAAGACACTTTTTTGGGTCCGACCGTCCCAACGAACGTTGAGAGCGCCTTCCTGCGTCGCGACCTTTTCCTTCTTCTTGGAATCGGGTGCGACAGGCAGGGCAATGCGGTCGTCGATTTGCAAGACTTCGGCGCTGGTGATGCTCATGAAGAACACGAGCAGCACCAAGAGACAGTCGATGATCGGAGCGATTTGAAACTCCGGCTCACCATTTTCCATACTTCCGCCGCCGCTAGCCATATTTTTTTAAGAGGTAAAAGGTTTTGGGATGGGTTTAATTTTGTGACTGGAAACCAGAGATTGGGGATGGGGAATTAGACGGGGACGGCGGTGGTGGCTTCGTCTTCTTCGCCAATCCAGTTGGGGCGGGCGGCAAAAAACTCTTCTTCACCGACATGGCAATCTTTGAGGTCCTCGTAGGGCATTTTGCGGAACAAGGAGAAGGTGATGTCCTGAAGTTGATGCATGGAGCCTTGAAGCTTGTTGCGCAGGACGTAGAACATCATGAAGGCAGGAATGGCGACGGCGAGACCGGCGGCGGTGGCCATGAGCACCTCGCCGATGTGGCCTGCGAGGGCGCCGGGATTGGTGATGCCAGCAGTGCCCATTTCGGAGAATGCTCCCATCATCCCGCCGACGGTTCCGACAAGACCGACCATCGGGGCGCAGACGCCGATAACGGAGAGGTAGTTGATGCGCGTGGTCATGGAGGCGTTGAGTTTGTTGATTTCATCAAACATGGCGTTCTCGGTGGCCTCTTGGCCGTCGCCGATGAAGCTGAGTCCGACCCGGACGTTATTGCAGAAGGGGGAGGGGTTGATTTTGCAGTGCTGGTAGGCTCCGACGTAGTCCCCGAGGCGGAAGAAGTCCTTGGCTCCGTCGACGTGGGCCGGGGGGCTGAGTTTGTTCGTGGCGGTGCGCATCCAGAGGTCGGTGGACAGCCAGACGATCACCATGGAGAAGACGGTGAGGGGATACATGACCCAGCCACCTTCTTTGAATTTGTCGAGCAGCGACTTGTGTTCGACGGTGCGGGTGACTTCGGCTCCCTCGGCGGGCGGGGCTTCTTCCTGGGCGTATAGGGTGGCCGCAGAAACGGTGAAGACGAGGGCGCAGGCGAGGAGGATGTTGCGGAGGTGACGCATGATTGGGGAGTGTGTGTTTTGAGTGAGGAGTTGCATGTGGTCGGTTGTTGGATTGGTTGAAATAAAGAGAAGGGAGGTGGACTGCTTAGTTGGAGGTGGTCGTGGGAGTGGGAGTGGGGGTGGAGGTCTTGGCAGGAGTGACGGAATCAGGCTTGTTTTGCAGACCGCCGATGGGGAGCATTTCTTGTTTGGCGATATTGCCTGCCTCGGAGTCGGGATAGCTTTCAACGATGCGTTGGTAGAAACCGCGGGCATCTTCAAAGCGTTCCATTTTGGCGAGGCAGCGGGCGGCGAAAAGTTCGGCTTGGGGGACCAACGCAGACTGGCTGCCATAGAAGACGGGGACGTTAAGCGCGGCCATGAGAGCATCTTCGAACGCTTCTTTGCGAAGGTGGATGTCGGCAATGGTCATCCAGATGCGTCCAGAGATGGCGGAGTCGTCGGTGCTTGCGAGGATGGTTTTTGCCTGGGTGAGGAGCTCGTCGTGATTGGAGGAGGTGCGCCGCTGCATGTTGAGTTTGATGATGCGCAGTTTGAGGGTGTCCTGTTCGCCCCATTTCATTTTTTCGACCTCTGGAAGGGCACGCAGCAGGGCATCAAAATCACCGGCCTGATCGAGGGCTTCCACGTGGGCCAGCGAAATCTGCTGGTAGGGGTTGCCTTTGACGTCTTTGAACGGCGTGAAGTATTCTTTGGCTTTTTGGAGGGTCTCTGAGGCTTCCTTGAGCTTGCCTTCGCTCAACTGATTTTGGGCTTGGAGGAGTTCGGGCACATCCGGCCAGTCGAGGCTCTCGATGTCGCTGGTGTTGATGTTGACGAGCGCCTTCTGGCCGTTGCCGAGGGTGACGGTGCGGGCAATTTGATTGTCCTTGATCTCAAAATTGCCTTTTTCGATCCGCACCCCGTCCTTGAGAATGATGGCCTGGGCGTGGGCTTCGGAAATGCTGATGACGTTCAGAGCAAGAAGCAAAAAAATGGGCAGCCAGGAAACGTAGAGGCCGTTTCGCAGGGGGGTTGAGATCGGGAAGCGTGGGGCTGACATGGCGGAAGAGAAGAGAAAATGGTCGATGGAGAATTCGGATGGGGCGGGCGGATTAACTGCCGAGGGTGGGGAGCAATTGCTGAGCTTCGTTGAATTCGGGTTGATCCTGAATGTCGGTGCGGGCGAGCATCTCTCGGAGAAGTTTGACGGCGTCTTCCCTGCGGTTGAGTTTGACGCAGGCTTTCGCGGCATGGAGATAGGACTTGGCAAACCAGTCCTTGTAGCGGCGCTGGGTGAGGAAGCAACGTTGATACCAGCCGAGGGCTTCCTCGTGTTTGGCCTGGGCGTCGGCAATCTGGCCGAGCATGAAGAGAGAAATCGCCGTGGCTTCGCCGCGCCATTCCCTGTTGTTGCGGATGGTGTCGTAGAGTTCGGTCGCTTCATCGAACTTGGCGAGGGCCATGAGGGTTTTGGCCTTGCCGAGGTAGGCGTCAAGGATGCCGGAGGTGGCAACGTATTTCTCAATGGCCTCATTGTAGAGCTCGAGTGCTTTGTCGTAATCCTTTTGTTCGTAGGCGATGGCGGCGAGGCCGATGGGGGCTTTGTCGCCGAATTCGCTGTCGGGGTATTTGGTGCGAAGGATGTTGAAGTATTCGGTGGCTTTTGTGAAGTCACCGCGTTTGAGGAGCATTTCGCCCAGCGTGGAAAGGAGCAGGGGGCTGAGTTCCTCGGCTTTGGCGGCGTCGGGGATGATGCTGACGATGTTGTCGTATTTGGGAATGTCGCGCAGGCTTCGGGCGATGAGAGCGCGGGCGAAGAGGACGCGGGCGGCAGCGGTGCCGTTGACAAGGGAGGCATCACCTTCCGGGAGGAGGATGTCGCGGAATTTTTTCTCGTAGGTTTCAATGTCGGCGGTGGCGGCTTCGGCGCTGATGTTGCGGGAGCGTTTTTTGGGCAGGATCATGGAGATCAACTGCTGGAGAAGCATTTCCACCTGTTCATTGGCGGGGTTGCCGAGGAACGGGAAGGCTTCTTTGGCAACAAGCTTGCGGGCCTCGTCGCTTTTGGCTTCGGCTTCAGTGGTTTTGCCTTCTTTGAGGAGCTGGCTGGCCTCGCGTTCCTTGGCGCGGCTGATCCAGTGAATGGCCTTAAGAGCCTCGGGAGTGCCCTGTTTGGAGTTGTATTGGGTGCTCCACATATCGGAGATCTCATTCCACATGCCGCGGTCGACCATCATGTTGTTGGCGGCTTCGAGGGCGAAGCTGAGGACGTCGTTGGTTTTGGCCTTTTCAACGGCGCTGCGGTAGGCGTTGAGGGCGAGCAGGGTGTAGTCGGTGGCGTCTTCCTCTCTGGGCGGGGGCATCTGGCTGTAGATGTCGCCGAGTAGGTAGAAGACCTGGCCGATGTTGGGGTCGTTCGGAGATTCTTTGACGAGGGCTTCGAGTTCTTTGCGGGCACCTTCTTTGTCGCCGCCCTGGAAGTCGATGAAGGCGAGGCGGTATCTTGCGTCGACAACGAACTGGCCCCGGGCGTTTTGGGCGATGTAATCGCGAAGGGCGCGGCGGGTGCCGACGGAGTCGTTTTGGAAGAAGTAGGTGAGGGCGATGCGGTATTGGGCTTCGTCTTTGTAGGCGCTTTCTTTGTTGACCTCGAGCAGGGATTGGAACGCGGCGCGGGAATCGTCGAACTGTTGGGATTCAAACAGAACAATGCCGAGAAGGTAGTTGAGACGTTCCTTGTCGGCACCGGGGCTGGCGATGGCTTTTTGGAAAGCGCGGACGGCGGCGTTGATGTTGCCGCTTTCGTAGGCGAGTCCGCCGAACATTTCAGTGACCTGAGGGGCATTGGGGCCTTCAGGGAAGAGGTTCATGTATTGCTCGCACAAAGTGTAAGCGCGGGCGGAGCGCTTGAGGGCGGCGTTGCAGACGATCATGCCGAACAGGCAGCGGTGGCGGTCGGGGAATTCGGTGAATTCGTCGAAGATTTTGGTGAAGGCGAGCAGCGATTCGTAATAGCGGCCCATTTCGTAAAAACTCTGGCCGAGCTTGTAGTAAATGGCGGCATCGTAGTCGGTGGCCTTGGTGATTTCGTCGAGGATGGTTTTGTTGGCGGTGAGCAGCGATTGGGCCTCGTCCTTGCTGAGGGTGCGGCCCATGAAGTAGACGCGGCGACCGGCGTCGATTTGTTTGATCCAGCCTTCGATGGCTTCCACACGGCCTTTTTGAATGCGCAGAATTTCGCTGTGGCGGCGCACGCTTTGATAAGCGAGGAGGGCTTCGCGGTAGCGTTTTTGCTCAAGCATGGCGTCGCCAACTTTGACGCCGAGGTTGTTGAGCTGGACGATGCTTTCATCAGCGCTGGCTCCGCTGCGGAGTTTTTCGATCATGGCGGAAGCCTGATCAGAGTCGCCTTTGCCGATGTAGATTTCGGCAGCCATGAGGATGCCCTGTTGCTGTTCCTGGCTGGGTGGTCCGGCGAGGTCCTTGAGGATGGTTTCAAGAATTTCAAGCGCCTGATCGGGCTTGTTGTTGCTCTTGAAATAGAAGGCGATTTCAAGCCCGGCCTGATCCCGCAGGGTGGGGATGGTGGCGACTTCTTTGAGAACTTTGACGCCCTCGTCTTCCTTCTTCAATTTGAGGTAGGCCCGGCCAAGGCTCATCTTGGCTTCGTGAAGGACTTCGCTGTTGGGGTAGGTGGTGACGAACTTTTGGAGGAATTCGATGGCCTTGTCGTAGGCTTCGAGATTGTAGTGGCAGGCACCTTCAAGGAACATGACACGCTCGAAGTCGCGGTCGCTGGTCTTGGTGTGGATGGCGGCAATTTTTTGCAGGGCGACATCGAATGTCCCACGGTTGAAGGCGGTGGTGGCTTCGCCGTAGAGCTGCTCGACTTCCTGCTCAAGGTTCAGGGCGGCGGGGGCTGCTGGGGCTGCTGCCGGTGCGGGAGCAGGGGCAGGGGCCTGGGCAAGAAGCGATGCCAGGGGACAGATCAGAGCTAGGGTGATGGAAGGAAGCGTTCTCATGGTCGGCCGAAGCGGCGTGACTGGATGAAGGGTGGTGGGAATATCAAGCGTTCGAGAAATCGATTTATTAGGTCGAACACCATTTTTATGACAACCGAGTGGGCAGAAGCGAGCAAAAAATTTTGTCTGAATGTTCGATAGAGCCGTCAGGACGAACGGTTTGGGCGTGGCGGGCTTGACTTTCTGCGGCGCGACTCTCAATTGGCGGGCCATGGCACAGCAATCGATCGACATCCAACACGCCGCCAAACTGGCGCGTTTGCAGCTTTCCTCGTCTGAAGTTGCTGAGTATCAAGGGCAGTTGGGCAAGGTCATCGATTACATGGCAACATTGGAGGCCTATGATTTGGGTGAAGTGGAGCCGATGGCCCATGCGATGCCGGTTTTTGATGTGTGGCGTGAGGACGTGGCGCGGTCGGGATTCACTGCTGAGGAGGCCTTATTAAATGCGCCGCGGAAAGCAGCGGGACAGTTTTTGGTGAACCGTTCGGTGGAGGATGCGTGATTTATTGAAGGTTGTTTTCGGACTTTTTGTTTAACCCTGTTTTTTGTTTCTTGTGTCTATTGTTGATCAATCTGTAGCCGGTTTGCGTCGTTTGTTGGTGAGCCGGGAAATTTCTCCTGGCGAAGTGGTTCGTGAGCTGGCGGCTGAAGTGCGTTCGAGAGGTGAAGAGGTGGGGGCCTACCTGGCTTTTGATGAAGAAGCCGCGGTGAAGCTGGCGGAGAAGGCGGATTTGAGTTTGCCGCTTGGCGGTGTGCCGGTGGCGGTAAAGGACAACATCAATGTGAAAGGTGATCCGTGTTCTTGTGGATCGAAGATGCTGGCCGGGGGCTATGTGGCTCCGTATGACGCAGGATGCATGGAGCAGTTGCGGGCGGCCGGGGTGATCCCGCTGGGTCGCACCAACATGGATGAGTTTGCGATGGGTTCATCGACGGAGAACTCGGCTTTGGGGGTGACGCGCAATCCGTGGGATCTGAGCCGGGTTCCGGGTGGATCAAGTGGCGGATCGGCGGCAGCGGTTGGCGCGCATCTGGCGATTGCGGCGTTGGGTTCGGATACGGGAGGATCGATTCGTCAACCGGCGGCGTTTTGTGGATGCGTGGGGCTCAAGCCAACTTATGGACGGGTTTCGCGTTATGGTTTGGTGGCATTTGCGTCATCGTTGGATCAGATCGGACCCATGACCAAAACGGTGGAGGATTCGGCGCTGTTGTTGAATCACTTGTGCGGCAAGGATGGGCGCGACAGCACGTCTTTGGACGAGCCGGTGCCAGATTTTACGGCGGTGCTGGGGAAGAGTTTGAAGGGGTTGCGCGCAGGTTTGCCGAAAGAATACTTTATTGATGGGATCGATCCGGCAGTGAGGGCTTCGGTGGATGCAGCGGTGAAAGTGCTGGAGGAGCTTGGGGTGGAGATTGAGGAGATTTCCCTGCCTCATACCGAGCTGGCGATTGCGACTTATTACATCGTCGCACCGGCGGAGGCTTCGACCAATCTTTCGCGTTTTGACGGGGTGCGGTATGGGTATCGGGCCGAAGGTTCGGGAGATTTGCTGGAGCACTACATGGCATCGCGTGCCGAGGGATTTGGTCCTGAGGTGAAGCGGCGGATTTTGCTTGGCACCTATGTGCTGAGCTCGGGTTATTACGATGCCTATTATGTGAAAGCGCAACGTGCGCGGGCACTGATTCGCGAAGATTTCACCCAGGCGTTCAAGAAGGTGGATTTTATCGTTTCACCGACAACGCCGGAGTTGCCCTTCAAGCTTGGGGCGTTGAAGGATGATCCGTTGTCGATGTATCTGGCAGATTTGTTTACCATTCCTCCCAACCTCGCCGGATTGCCGGCGTTGAGCCTGCCGTGTGGATTGGTGGAAGAGGGCGGTGCACGCCTGTCCGTGGGCTTGCAGTTGATTGGGCGGGCTCTGGATGAGTCGACGCTGATTCAGGTGGCGCATGCCTATGAGCAGTCGACGCCGTGGCATTTGGAGAAGCCGACGAGATGAATTAGGATGTCGGATTGATCAGCCAAAGTCAGGGCAAGAGGGATGTAGAGGCAAGGTGTCAGGTTGTAGGGTATGATGTGGGCTTCCAGAAGGGATTTGGATGGGGACGATCGCGATTGGATTGGTCGGAGCCTGAGTTGGAATGCGCATTCATGGGGTCGAATTGATCGCGAAGATGGAAAAACTCAGTTGATGCGGGGCCAAGCGGTCTGCTACAGTGATCCTTACCAAGCGACTGGACTGTGTTTGAGCAGTGGGTTGCGGAAAAATAGCTGATTGGAACTCCGCGAACGATATGGAGAAAGTAACAGGGATAGGGGGATTTTTCTTCCGCAGCAAAAGTTCAGATATTCTGGATGATTGGTATGAGCAGCACTTGGGTATCAGGAAGGTGGGTAGGGAATATGAAGATGGTTCATGGTGGCAGGATGCGGGGCCGACGGTGTTTGCGTCTGAGCCACAAAATGCGCAGGGCATGGGTGGACCAGAGTATTCTTGGAGGATCAATTTCAGGGTCCGTAATCTCGATGCGATGGTGGCACAGTTGAGAGCGGCAGGAATTGCGGTAGAGGTGGAAACGACGATTTATCCGAACGGACGTTTTGCCCATCTATGTGATCCCGATGGCAATCACATCGAATTGTGGGAGCCGGGAGGCACTGATTTGGTGAGGCCAGCCATGTAAGAAATCATTCACCCGTTAGAACCTAAAAGTGGTATGAAAAAACGATATTTAGCCCTGCTTATTCCATTGCTGATTCCTTCGGGTGGCTCGTCGCAAGACATTGTTGACGAGGCGTTGAAGGTAACCCCGCCGGGATTTACGGATCTGGTGCCACGGCGAACGAGAGGTGAGCCCAAGATAATTGATAAGGAGGTGGACTCAAAAGCCGTTTTGAAGTTTCACCCGACGCTTTGGAATTCCAATTCCAACTCGAATCCGAATCCCGGCGATATTTTGTTTTATCCGAATCCCGGCGATATTTTGTTTTTCAATGATGCAAGCATGGAAGAGCTGAAGATTGAATTGAAGGTGCTGAGGAGGGAGAACGAGGAACTGAAGCGCAAGCTTGAAGAAATTCAGAGGATCGCGAAATGAGGGACGGAGTTTAGGTTAGGGGGGTGCCATGTCATCTTTGTCACGAAAATCACGCTTTATCAGCGTCGAGGTTACGCTGAAAACGAATCACGGGTGTGATGCCTTCGTGGCATGGTTTGAAGCGCAAGGGCATTTTGTCCATCGATTGGCCAGTAAGACGCACCGGTGGCATGTCTACTTTGATCCAACTCCATGCAGTGATGCCAACCTTACGATACTAAGGCTCTGTGAGACGATTAGCCACGCTCCGCCTCACGTGATGAAAGAGTGGGCTGAGGCTGAAGTGCGTGAATTTTTCGCAGGTTACGAGGTGGGTGATGCTCGACCATTCTATGTGGAGCACTTTGCTTTGGAAGCGTTGACTGCGGTCGCTGATCTGAAGGCGGGGATTGGAATTGCCTTTTATCCCGCTGAATTAACGGACGAACGCGGCATCAGTGCCAGAATTTTGTAGGCTTACCTGTCCTGTGATACGAGGGATGTGGTCGATGGCAGCACATGAATCGTGTGGAGCCGCAGGCTCTAGGTAAATCGTGGAACATGAGCTGATATTGGTTGGCTGGACCGCTTTCTGTTGACGGGGAGCAGGGCGTTTGCATGCTGGACGGCTGCATGTCTGTTTCTATTTCCCATTGGTTGATTGCGTCACGTCCCAAGACTTTGGGGGCGGCGGTGGCACCGGTGATGGCGGGGTCGGTGCTGGGATGGAAGTTGGGCGGGGAGTTTTGTGAATGGTTGCTGTTGGCGACGTTGGGCAGTTGCATGTGCCTGCAGGTGGCGACGAATTTTTTTAATGATGCGGTGGATGGGCTTAAGGGGAGCGATACGGACGAGAGGTTGGGGCCGAAACGGATCACGGCGTCGGGGTTGGTGCCGGCACGGACGGTGCTTTGGGGAGCGGGGTTGATGCTGGGGTTGGCGGTATTGCTGGCGCTGCCGCTGGTGTGGTATCGGGGATGGCCGATTTTAGCGATTGGGATTCCGTCTTTATGGTTTTGTTACGGATATACGGGAGGACCGTGGCCGCTGGCGTATCGGGGTTTGGGGGAGCTGTTTGTGGTGCTGTTTTTCGGGCTGGTGGCGGTGACGGGATCAGCGTTTGTGCAGAGCGGGGAGTGGCATGTGGAGGCGGTGGTGCTGGGGTTGCAGATCGGGTTGCTTTCGACGGTGCTGATTGCGATCAACAATTTGCGGGATGTCGTCGAGGATGCGCAGTCGGGAAAAAGGACGCTGGCGGTGCGGTTGGGGAAGAGTTTTGCGAAGTGGGAGATTTGGGGGCTGCATGTGGTGGCGCTGCTGCTGGGGATTTACTGGTGGTGGGCGTTGGACTGGCGCTGGTTGATGACGTTGCCGGCGATTCCGGTTTTGATATTGGGGGAGCGGATCAATCGTGGGGTGGCGGCAAATGAGCCGTCGGCAGTGTATAATCGGTTTTTGGCAATGGCGGGGGCGAGTCTGTTGTTGTTTTCGGCGGTTTGGTGCTGGGTGGCGATTTATAAGGTGTAATTGGAGATTGGATGAGGGTTTTTCGATATGCTTTGAGGTCGCGAGGGTCACTGAATGCGGTGTCGGTGAGGAGGACGTTTGACGGGGCGCTGGTGGAGGTAGACGGCGGGGTGGGATGTTTGCATCCGTGGCCGGAGTTTGGGGATGAGGAAGTGGAGGCACAGTTGCGGATTTTGAAGGCGGGCGGGACGACGAAGGTGATTGAGCGGGCGCTGCGCATGGCGTCGGTGGATGGGGAGGCGAGGAGAAGAGGGGTGAGTTTGTTTGAGGGGTTGGTGGTGCCGGTGTCACATTACTCGTGGGATGGAAATGGGGATTTTGATGGGCAGGTGGAGAAGGTGGTGAGCGAAGGGTGGCGGGCGGTGAAGACGAAAGGGACGCGGGATCTGAAGGAGTTGGTGGATTGGTTGGAGAAGTTTGTGACGGTCGCGCCGGGGGTGAGGGCAAGGGTGGATTTTAATTCTTGTTTGAGTGAGGGGGAGTTTTTGACTTGGTGGGGGATGATGGGGAATGAGGTGAAGGGAGCGGTGGATTTTGTGGAGGATCCTTTTGGGTATGAAGCGGAGAGGTGGGAGCTGGTGCGGAAAGAGTTGGGGGTGAGGCTGGCGCTGGACAAAGGGTTGCGCGGGGCGGTGGAGGGGTTTGATGTGGCCGTGTTGAAGCCGGGCAGGCGCGACTGGCGGTTGATGGTGGCGGACTTGCCGGAGGGGATGCCGGTGGTGCTGACTTCGGCGATGGATCATGCCATCGGTCAGAGTTTTGCGGCCTGGGAGGCGGCGTGTGCGCTCAAGGAGTTGGGAGCGCGGGTGGATTGGTGCGGGTTATGCACGGAGCATCTGTTTGAGAGGGATGCGTTTTTTGAGAGGTTGGGGTCGCTTGGCGGGGAGTTGAAGGTGGATCGCGAGGGGACGGGGCTGGGATTTGATGAGGTGCTGCGGGGGTTGGATTGGGTGGAGTTGTGAGGGGATGTTAGGTTTTTGAGTATACCAAGGCCGACGAAACGTCGGCAGTCCGACTGGGTTTCGACCGACGACACGTCGGTAGTCCAATTGGGAGGGTCTGGCCGACGTGACGTCGGCTTTCCATTAAGTTCCGGCGTGTCGTCGGACTTCAGATTGGCTGAATGCGGATCAGTAGGTCGGCACGCTGGGATCGATTTCTTTGGACCAGGCTTGGATGCCGCCGGTGAGGTTTTCGACGTTTTGAAAACCGCCTTGTTGCAGTTCGTCGACGGCGCGGGCGCTGCGCATGCCGCTTTTGCAGTGGACGATGATGGGAAGGTCGCGGGGAAGTTCGTCGAGGCGGTCGGGGAGTTGTTTTAGGGGAATGAGGGTGGAGTGGGGGATTCGGGCGGTGGCGAATTCGTCGGGTTCGCGAACGTCGAGGAGGAAATGGGGGGCGTGGGTTTGCTGTTTTTGATGGAGGTCGTGGACGGTGATGGAAGGGACGCTTTTAGGGAGTCCGCAGAATTGTTCGTAGTCGATGGGGGCGGTGATGCTGGGATGTTCGCTGCAAACGGGGCATTCGGGGTCGCGCCGGAGCTGGAAGGTGCGAAACTTCATGCTGAGGGCGTCGACGTGGAGGAGTTTGCCGATAAGGGGCTGGCCGATGCCGGTGAGGAGTTTGATGGCTTCGGTGGCCTGGATGGTGCCGATGAGGCCGGGCATCACTCCGAGGACACCACCTTCGGCACAGGTGGGGACCAGTCCGGGTTTGGGCGGATGGGGGGCCATGCAGCGGTAGCAGGGTCCGCCAAGATGAGGGGCGAAGACGGTGCACTGGCCTTCGAAGCGCAGGATGCTGCCGTAGATGTTGGGTTTTTTGAGGAAGACGGCGATGTCGTTGCTGAGGTAGCGGGTCGGGAAGTTGTCGGTGCCGTCGATGATGAGGTCGTAGTCGCGGGCGAGTTCGATGGCGTTCGATGCGGTGAAGGTGGTGGAGTGGGTGATGACTTCGACGTGGGGATTGAGGTCGTGGAGTAGGTCGCGGGCGGAGTCGAGTTTGGGGCGGCCTAGGTCCTTGGTGCCATGGAGAAGCTGGCGCTGGAGGTTGGATTCCTCGACGACGTCGGGATCAACGAGGCCGAGGGTGCCGATGCCAGCGGCGGCGAGGTGCATGGCGATGGGGGAGCCGAGACCACCGGCTCCGATGCAGAGGATTTTGGAGGATTTCAGTTTTTGTTGGGCCTCCAAGCCGAATTCGGGCATGTTGAGGTGCCGAGCGTAGCGGCGCAGTTCGGCGGGATTGAGGTCGGGTGAATCCATGGTGGGAGGCTAAATAAGCGATACGATGGAGGATGTCGTATCGTTTTATTTCTAAGGAAGAAAGGGCTTGCCGGGCGAGGATGGCAAGTGCATGCAGTTGAAGTTTTTTTAAATACGTTTGATGTCTGAATGGATTCCACCTCGAGAAGTGAACCTGGTTGACCTTGGTTTTATGGACGCGCGCAGCAAGCTGATTGATGTCGCGGCGTTTCTGGATCGGGTGCAGCGGGCGGGTCAGGAGGAGGATTTTCGGGTGGTGGCGTTGAAGGAGGCGATTGGGGTATTGTCGCAAGCGGAAGCGACGCGGGCGAAGGAGGTGTTGTTGTCATTCAGTGATGCGTCGGCGGAGCCGATTGCGAAGGCAACGACGCAGGGGGCTTGTGGGGCGGTTCCGCCGAAATGAGAGAGGGTCTCTGTGATTCGGGTTGGAAATTCCTTGCTAGACGTGGAAATTTGGAAAATTATACGTCATGTCAAAGCTGACTTTGCATGTGCCTGAAGAATTAATCGTGGCGGCCAAGAATGAAGCGGCCATGAGGCGCGTTTCAGTTTCCAAGCTGGTGTCGGATTTTTTTGCTTTTCTTGCTGCAAACAAAGGTGCTGCCGGGAACGATGATGGCGAGGATCTTGCGCCGAGGACTCGCCGCCTGGCCAGATGCATTCCAGATGCTGACGTGGAGGACTACATTGACCACTTGGAGCGCAAACATTCGTGAATGCTCTGATTGACACCAATGTCATTGTGGATGTGCTGACGGGACGTGCGCCGTTCTTTGGGGATTCATCCCGTGTGCTTGACCATGCGGAACGAGGGGATTATGTGGCTTGGGTGTGTGCCACCACGGTGACGACGGTTTTTTATCTGACACGGCGGCACCTTGGGGCAGAAGCAACCGTGGAGCGGATTAAAGATCTGACGTCGATTTGCACGGTAGCTCCTGTGAACAAGGCGGTGATTGATTCGGCGCTGGAAAGTTCTTTCGCGGATTTTGAGGATGCGGTGTTGCATTATTCGGCGCTCATCGCAGGGGCAGATTGTATTGTCACACGGAACGAAGGTGATTTTCGAGAGTCGTCGTTGTTGATTTATTCGCCTGCGCAGTTTCTTGCCGCACTTTCGCAAAAGATGTCAGAAAGCGGTGTGGGAAAACGGTTGTTGGACTAGATGGTAGATTTAAACTGAATTGATTCATGGCATATATTGAACCTCATGGGCACATGGTCAGCCGCACGACGGATGACTACGAAAAACTGGCGTTGGCGGGGTGTGTGGCGATTTGCGAACCGGCGTTTTGGGCGGGGTTTGATCGCAAAAGCGCGGAGGGTTTTTACGATTATTTCCGGCAGATCACGGAGTATGAACCGAAGCGGGCGGCGAGGTTTGGGTTGAAGCATTTTTCATGGTTGTGCATCAATCCGAAGGAGGCGGAGGATGTGGGGCTGGCAGATGAGGTGATGGGGTTGATCCCGGAGTTTTTACAGAAGGAAAATGTGCTGGGGATTGGAGAGATTGGGCTGAACAAGAACAGCAGGAATGAGTTGCTGGTGCTGGAGAAACATCTGCAGATCGCGGCGGATCATGGGCAGCTGGTGCTGGTGCATACGCCGCATCTGGAAGACAAGCTGAAGGGGACCAAATTGATCCTGGACGCGATCAAAAATTTCCCGGGGATTCAGCCGGGCAGGGTGATCATTGATCATGTGGAGGAGCACACGATTGATCTGGTGTTGGACGAGGGGTTTTGGGCGGGGATCACGTTGTATCCGGAAAGCAAATGCACCTCGCCGCGGGCGGTGGACATGCTGGAAGCCCGTCAGGGGGAGCAGATCTGGATGAACTCGGCATGCGACTGGGGGGTGAGCGATCCTCTGGCGGCGCGCAAGGCGATGCTGGAGATGGGAAAACGGGGGTGGTCGCCGGAGATGGTGCAGAAGGTGGCGTATGACAATCCGGTGGCGTTCATGAGCCAGTGTCCGAAATTCAAGATCTGAGACTTTATTTAGGGGAGATATGGAGACGATTGCATTGATCGCGGGAAGCGGGATTTATCCGGAGATGTTTGTGGAGGCGGCACGCAAGGCGGGTGTGCGCAAACTGGTGGTGGCGGGGTTTGAGGATGAGACGAAGGCGGAACTGATGAGCACGGTGGATGCGCATGCGTGGTTTCGGGTGGGGCAGCTTTCGAAGATGATTTCCTTTTTTAAGAAGGAAGGCGTGGGGCATGCGGTGATGGTGGGTCAGATCGCGCCGAAGAATCTTTTTGATTTGAGGCCGGATTTACGCACGCTGATGATGATTGCGAAGTTGAAGCGTCGCAATGCGGAGACGTTGTTTGGAGGGATTGCGGATGAGCTGAAGAAGGACGGGATTGAGTTGTTACCAGCGACGACGTTTTTGGAGGATTCGATGCCGAAGGCGGGGCATGTGGCGGGGCCGAAGGTGAAGGGTCGGCGGATAGAAGACGCGGCTTATGGGTTTGAGATCGCGAAGGCGTCAAGCAAGCTGGACATCGGTCAGACCGTGGTGGTGAAGAACGGCACGGTGCTGGCTGTGGAGGCTTTTGAGGGGACCAATGAGGCGATCAAGCGCGGGGGAAAGCTCGGCAAGGGCGGGGCGACGATGGTGAAGGTGAGCAAGCCGAATCAGGACATGCGTTTTGATGTGCCGGTGATCGGGCCGGATACGATCAGCAATGCGGCGGATGCGGGGGTGGATGTGATCGCGGTGGAGGCAGGGATGACGCTGCTGCTTGGGCAGGAGGAGATTTTCCGGTTGTGTGAGGAGAAGCGGGTGACGTTGCTGGGGGTGGAGTGAGGAGTTGGCGCGCTCAGTTCGGGTCTTTCACTTGGTGAGTTCGTGATGAACTTCATCGGTCAGATCGGGCAAATCATGCCCACTAAAAACGACTGGGACATTGATCGGACTCTCGCCCGAAGTATCAAAGACAAGCTCTATATCTTTCGAAGCAGCCAGAGCGGAAGTAACTTGCAGAATATTCTGAATGATTTGTGCGCGAGTATCGAGCGATGCGTTTGAGGGCAGCAGTTTTTCAAGCAGACGTTTGCTATCGATAACTGCGATGGATGTTGAATCGGACTGGCTAGGGGAGGTATTTTTGTGGGGCAGTCGTGTGTTGGTTGGAAGAATGGTCGGGTGCGCATTTGTGTCATCCATTTTTGAGACTGAAGATTCTAAAGAGGAATCGAATGAACTTAAGTTGTCCTCCTTTGTGGAATGGTTCTCTTTGGTGATGGAGCATTTGGGAGGTTTTTCTTCATTATTGTCCGGAATCGGAATGATTGGGACCGAACCTGTGGTGCTCGAAGAGCGCAAGATGAATTCGATGACGAATAGCACAATGCAGGCGAGAACAATCACGAGAAGCCATAATGCGTAGCGATCTCGGGATGGATTTTTCAAGGGAGCGGTGGGGTGATCAATCGTTTTGCCAGCTTACGATGTCATCGGAATCGAGTGATCCGGATTGGTCGATGCCGTCAGGGCCGAAGGAGTAGAAGCGGGGAAGGTCGTCGACGATGCCGACAAATTGGTAGGGGCTACCCCAAAAATCGGTAATTCTAGGAACGGTGTTCAAAAAAGAAAAGTCATTGATTGGTTCTGCATTTCCGGGTTGCAACCCAGTATTAACTTTTAGGTTTGGCCACGCATGATATTCAGCCCGATGTTCCAGCGAAAACATCACGAGAACGGCAAGATAATTTTCAGCGTTACTATTACGCCATTGCTCATCCTCAAGGTGCGATGAGTAAATGTAACAGGGAATATAAATGAAGAGCAGGCTAGATATAACTACTACAGTCAGCTTTTTAAGCCAGATGAGTCCTAGCATGCCCCATTCAGCGATCAAGACTTTCGCTTCCAAATGCATGCTATTGTGGGCAGTGGGTGGGTTTTACACCAACCGGTCCGTGTCAGAACCGCTTTTTAGTTCGGGGGGGATTTGGCCGACGAAGCGGGGTTGGAGGCCGATGTTTTCGAAGAGGTCGTTGAATTGACGGAGGTTGGCTTTTTCGGGTTCGTCGATCTCGAAATAAACCATGTCATGCGGGGCGTCGACTTTGTAGCGGGCGGATAGCATGTCCATTTGGTGACTGAGCTGCATCAGCTTGTCATCGTCGCGAAGTCCGGGAGCGTATACGAGGAGTTCAGTCATGGGCATGGTGTTTGTTTTCCCGATTCTAGGAGAAATTGGGGGAGGTTGTCGAGAGGGTTGTTGGGGATTTTGGAGTGCGGCGATCATCGCCGCTTTGGATTGGAGATGGGGTTGGGAGGATTTATGGGGCGGGGTGTGAGTGGTGGACGTGGCGAAAGCGGTGTCGCGTCCTAGCACTTGCCACCGCAGTCCAAGTTTTGGTGAGTGGGTTTGGGATTTGGAGGCGCGCGACCGGGAAGACAGACAGGATGTCTGTCATACGCACCGACTGGAAGTCCGTGTTACTACGGCACCCGACGGGACAGGCAGAATGCCTGTCCCACCCACAGGCTGAAAGCCTGTGTCACGTTTTTTAGGCGTTGCGGCCGCAGCAGGATTTGTATTTTTTGCCGCTGCCACAGGGGCAGAGGTCGTTGCGGCCAACCTTTTGAACTTCGCGCTTCAAAGGAATGGTGATGCGTGGGCCTTCGTCGGCGGGTTTGGGCTCTTCGCGGTTTTCGGCGACGGCGGCGGGACGCGTGGTCGGGGGCTGACCGGGGTTTTCGGCGCTGGTCTGGCGGGCGTTTAGCATGCTCTGACGGATGTGCTCCATGAACATGTGCAGACGCTGGTGGCTGCTGAACAGGTTGGTGAGGACTTTGCCGTGGATGTTGGCCATCAGCTCTTCGAACATGGCGAAGGCTTCTTTTTTGTATTCCACCAAGGGGTTTTTCTCGGCGTAGGAACGCAGACGAATGCCTTCACGCAGACCGTCGATGGCATACAAATGTTGCTGCCAGAGGTCGTCGATGGCTTCGAGGAGAATGATGCGCTCGCTTTCCTGGAGAAGTTGGGGAAGAACGCCGGTGGTTTTGAGGTCGTAGGCGCGTTTGATGCGTTCGAGGATGAACGCGACGTTGGCGTCGAAGTCGCGGGTTTCGAAGGCGGCTTCCTGGGCGGTGAGGCCAAGGGGGAAGGTGGTGTTGAGCCAGTTGAGAAGCGCTTGATGGTTGGCTTCGACGTCATCGCCGCCTTGACGGGGCATGAACTCTTCGACGCGGTCGGGGAGCGTTTTTTCGACGACTTCGTCAAGGATGAGGCGTGGGTCGGGGCTGTCGAGGACTTCGTTGCGGAAGGTGTAGACGACCTCGCGTTGCTGGTTCATGACGTCGTCGTATTCGAGGACGTGTTTGCGGCTGAGGTAGTTGCGTTGTTCGACGCGTTTCTGGGCGGTTTCGACGGAGCGGTTGAGCCAGGGATGTTCGAGTTCCTGGCCCTCTTCCATGCCGAAACGTTCCATGATTTTGGTCATGCGTTCGGCAGCGCCGAAGTTGCGCATGAGGTCGTCTTCGAAGCTGATGAAGAATTTACTTTCGCCGGGGTCGCCTTGACGGGCGCAACGTCCGCGCAGCTGGCGGTCGACGCGACGGGATTCGTGGCGTTCGGTGCCGAGAACGAAGAGACCACCGAGGTCGGCAACGCCTGCGCCGAGTTTGATGTCGGTGCCGCGGCCTGCCATGTTGGTGGAGACGGTGACGGCACCCTTTTGGCCCGCGCGGGCGACGATTTCGGCTTCTTGACGATGGTATTTGGCGTTGAGGACGGCGTGGGGGATTTTCTGGAGTTTGAGGAGTCGGGAAACGGTCTCCGAAGTGTCGACGCTGGCGGTGCCGATGAGCATCGGCTGGCCGAGGGCGTGACGCTCGGTGATGAGTTTCAAGACGGCCTGGTATTTCTCACGGCGGGTTTTGAAGATGTTGTCGTTTTGGTCGATGCGCTTGACCGGACGGTTGGTGGGGATGCTGAGGACGTCGAGGCCGTAGATGTCGTGGAACTCGGCGGCGTCGGTTTCGGCGGTGCCGGTCATGCCGCCCAATTTTTGATAAAGGCGGAAGTAGTTTTGGATGGTGATGGTGGCGAGAGTTTGGGTCTCTTGATCGATATGCACGCCTTCCTTGGCTTCGACGGCCTGGTGGAGTCCGTCGGACCAACGGCGACCGGGCATTTCACGACCGGTGTTTTCATCGACGATGACCACCTTGTTTTCGCGGACGACGTATTCGACGTCTTTTTCGTAAAGGCAGTAGGCGCGGAGGAGCTGGTTGATGCTGTGAATGCGCTGGCCCTGGGTGTCGAGTTTGGCCTGAAGCTCGTCTTTCTTGGCCTGTTTTTGGGCGTCGTTGAGGGACGTGTCGGTGTCGATGGTGGCGTAGTGGCTGGCAAGGTCGGGGAGGACGAAGGCGTCTGGATCGTCAGGGTTCAGATACTGGCGGCCAAGTTCACTGAGATCGGCGTCGTGGGTTTTTTCGTCGATGACGTAGTAAAGATCTTCCTTGAGGGCGAAGAGGGCGGTTTTCTGAGTGTCCTGATAGAAAGACAGCTCGGTTTTCTGCATGGCCTTGCGTTTTTCGTGGTCTTCCATGGCGCGCATGAAACCGCGGTTCTTGGGATGACCGAGTCGGACCTGGAGGAGCTTGGTGCCTGCAAGGTCTAGTTCACCGGCTTCGAAGTGCTTGTTGGCTTCGGTGATGAGGTTGTTGCAGAGGGCGTTTTGACGGCGCACGAGCTGTTCGACGAGCGGTTTGTAGCGGTCGAACTGGTGGGTGCTGGAGGCGACGGGTCCGCTGATGATCAACGGCGTGCGGGCTTCGTCGATGAGGACGGAGTCGACTTCATCGATGATGGCGAAGTAGTGGCCGCGCTGAACTTGGTGTTCCTTGCTGCGGGCCATGCCGTTGTCGCGGAGGTAGTCGAAGCCGAACTCGCTGTTGGTGCCGTAGGTGATGTCGCAGGCATATTGGCCGCGGCGGATTTCAGGGGGCTGATCGTTTTGCAGGCAGCCGACGGTGAGGCCGAGGAATTTGTAGAGGGTGCCCATCCATTCAGAGTCGCGTCGTGCGAGGTAGTCGTTGACGGTGACGACGTGAACGCCGCGACCAGTGAGGGCGTTGAGGAAGACGGGGAGGGTGCCGACGAGAGTTTTTCCTTCACCAGTGGCCATTTCGGCGATCATGCCGCGATGCAGGGCGGTGCCGCCGATGAGCTGGACATCGAAGTGGACCATTTCCCATTTGAGGGGCTGGTCGCAGACGAGGACTTCGCGACCGCAGAGGCGGCGGGCGGCGTTTTTGACGACGGCGAAAACTTCGGGGAGGATGTCGGCGAGGATGTCCTGTTCGATTTTGGTAAATTTGGGGGCGATGGCCTCGTAGGCGGCCTGGGCGCGGGTGATGCGGTCTTTCTTTTGGTCGAGGGGTTCGCTGGTCCAGGAGGATTCGGCGACGAGGGTTTGGTCGAGGGCGGGGAAAAATTCCTTCAGGCGGGTGAACTTGTCATCGAGAACACGGAGGCATTCATCGACTTGCTTGTCTTCGGCGAGTCGGAGCCAGACACCGCCGAGAAACTGGGGTTCATGGAAAGCGCTGAAGCGATCCTGCCAGGCTTTGGTGCGTTCGCGGAGGGCTTCTTCGGAGAGTTCCTGAAGTTTGGCTTCGTGTCCGTTGATGATGCTGACGATGGGCCAGAGTTTTTTGACGGCGCGCTGGTTTTTTGAGCCAATGATTTTGCGGATGATCCAATCGAACATAAGACGTGAGTTGCGGGGAAAAGGGTGGGTGAAACGAAGAGGTGAAGAACGGAACGGGCAGGGCGGATGGCCACTGGAGTGGAGGGCTGTGCGTGTTCGCTGAGTGAATGGGACAAGCGGGCGGCTTCAATGTGAAGCGACGACGATCTTTTTTGCTTGGCCGGGTGCGCAACGAGGCAGGGAGCCAGTTTGGCTCAGGCGATTCGCAGGCGATGCTGGAAGCGCAAGGCGCTGGAGGCGGTGAGGAGAAATGACGGCAGGTCGGTGGTCGACTGCGCTGGGAGGGGGCGTGCGCTCGGGGCGTTTGGCCGGCGTTCAAGGTCGTGGAAGCCGGGTTGGCCCCAGAGCACTTGAAGATGGGAGGCGCCTTGAGGGAGGCTGATCGTGCCAGTCTGGGAGGGAGTCGGGGGGGCGAAGAGGTTTTGTTGGAAAAGGGAGCGCAGCGACTGGGCGATGGAATAGGCTGCGTTGCGGGCAAAACCACGCCGGGAGGTGGAAGACGCGTGGGTGGTCGCGTGATCGGAGATGGAGATGCTGCCGGGTTCCTCGCGATGGCGATCATCGACGCTGGCATGGAAGTCCGCCCGCAAACCGCTGAGCGAGAGGGCGGTTGCAGCCTGTGCATCCCAAGCGGCAAAAAAGATGCCGTAGGAGAGCAGTAGGATGAGTGTTGGCGGTTTGACCATGAGTGGCGTGCGTGAGACGGAAAGGGGCTTTTCTGAAACGGGCGGTGACTATGGTATGGAATTACGTTTTGCGCAACGGTTCAGTTTATGGGCTGAATCGGCTTATGGAATCACATACGCACCGGGTATGTTTTTATCGAGCGTGGCCAGTTGTATGGATTTAGCCTTCGCTAGCTCTAAAAGGTGTCCATCGGTGATTTGCTTGGGACCCAATACATAAGAGGGTAACTTTTTGGCACCGATGCCATCCGTAACCAGCTCGAAAGGAACTCGGCTAGTTTTTTTCAGTCCCTCAAGCGTTTCCACCGCTCCAGGCACGTCGTTCTCGAAGCCTGCCTGAACACTGACGCGGACGAATCCCAGTTCACTGATCGCACAAGTGGCTATTTTTGAATCAGAGCCGACTTCAACGGCAAACCAGCGGATGACACGCTGGTGCTCGGCGTGTCCTTGATGGGCGAGTGCAACGAGAACATTGACGTCGAGGAGCCAATTCACGGGTAATCCTCCAGCAGTGCTTTGATCATCTCACTGGTGACAGGTTCAGTTTGCTCGCGTGCTTTGGTCACCCGCAGGCCAGTGAGCGGGTCAATAACGTATTCACGGTTCGAGCGGCGCGGGTGTTCGGGGGTCAGGACGACTGAGTCACCTTGCACTTCGCAGAGTAATTTGGTTCCCGGAGCCAGATGCAACTGACTGCGCACCATCCGGGGCAGGACGACTTGGCCTTTGCTGGAAAGGGTCGTGATGGTTGTCATGCCAACAGCCTACCAGAGCTTGAGTGACTAAACAAGTAAGGCGTTCTTACTTTTTGAGATGTTTTGAAGGAACATTTCATCTCGCCCGGCACCAAGTGCCAGGTTTGGGTGGGTGCCGAGGTGCGTCCTGGATGGACGCATCGTATGTGAAGAGGGATCAATACCGTAACGGACGAACAGCGGGGTTGTATGTTGGTCGTGCATGAGGCGTCCCTTCAGGACACGAATAGTCCCCGACACAAAACCCGGCACCTTGTGCCGGGCTGTTATGAAACGTCCCGATGGGACGAGGAACGAGGTGCGGTGGCCGACGGGCGCGTTGGGTCCTCCAGTGATTACGGTTTCACCCGCACAACGAAGGGCTTGGTGCTGAAGAATATTGCGGCGGCGGCTTTGACTTGTTCGGGGGTGATGCTGGAGATGATCTCGGGCTGGATGAGCTGGTGCTGGTAGCCGCGTCCGTTGAGTTGCTGCCAGCCAAAGGCGTCGGCGAGGGCGCCATTGCCTTGTTGACCACGCAGATAGGAGGACTTCCAGGTGGTTTTGGCGCGTTCCATTTCGTCGGGTTGCAGTCCGTTGGCGGCGAGGTCGGCGACTTCTTTAAGGAGTTCGGTTTCGACGAGGTCGAGCTTGGCGGGATCGGTGCCGACGTAGAAATAAAAGGCTCCGGCTCCTAGTGCGTGGAAGGCTTGGGTGCCGACGTAGTAGGCAAGGCCCATTTCTTCGCGGATGCGGTTGAAGAGGCGTGAGCCCATGTCGCTGCAGGCTTCATCAATGAGGTGCAGGACAGGGGCGAGGTCGTGTTCGAGTCCGACGGTGGGGAAACCGACGACGAGGACGCCTTGTTCCTTGTCGAGGGTGAGTTCGTGGCGACTGGGTTCGGCGGTGGGAGTGAGGGGCGCGTATTGGTCGCGGTGGCTGGTGCCGGGGGGGATGGGGCTGAAGAGGCGGGCGACCTGTTCGCGCACTTCTTCAGCTTTGACGTCGCCAAACACGGAAATGACGCCGTTTTTGCCCTGGACGGTTTGTTGGAAGTGGGTTTTGCAGGCATCGACGTCGAGAGCTTGCACGCTTTCGATGGTGCCCATGGCGGTGCGTTCGTAGCTCAGTCCGGCGAAGATTTCCTTGCGGGCGCGGCGCAGGGCGACGGTGAGCGGGTCTTCCATTTCCTCGCGGATGGAAGCGATCTGGCGCTTTTTGAGGGTGGCGAGGGATTTGACGGGGAAGGTGGGGACGGTAAGGAGGTCAGCGATGAGGCCCATGGCGAGTTCTTCGTCGCCTTTCATGACGTCAGAACCGACAAAAAGACGATGGACATCGGCGCTGGATTGCAGGGAGCCGCCGCGGTCTTCGAGCAGGGCACCGATTTGTTCGGCGCTGCGTTTGCCGGCCCCTTTGGCGAGCAATTGGGCGGTGATTTGGGTGACGCCACCGGTTTCGCTGGTTTCGGAAGGGACGCCGGAGAGGAACTGGGTGCGCACGGAGACGAGCGGAAGGCGCGGATTTTCGCCAACGAGCAAAGTGAGGCCGTTGCTGAGGGTGAAGGATTGGATTTCTTCGCGGGTGTGGGTGGTGGCGATGCCGGTGGTTTTTTCGAGGGTGCCGGTGGGGTGGATGGAGACGCGGCTGAGGGTTTCAGGCACGAGATATTTGCGGGCAACCTGGACGATGTCGGCCACGGTGAGGGTGCTGATGCGTTCGAGGTAAGCGCGATCGTGATTGAGATTGCCGACGCTCATCCAGCTGTGCGCCAGGGAGGAGGCCATGCCGCGGGTGGTGCTGCGGGTGCGGAGTTGATGGCTCAAGGTGGTGCGCACGGCTTTGTCGAGCTCGTCCGGTTTGCAGCCTTCTTCGCGGGCGGTTTGGATGATCTTGGAGATGGCTTCTTCGACCTGCGCGAGGTCTTCGGGGTCGCATTCGGCTTCGACGGCGAAGAGTCCGCGATCGAGGGCGGACCAGGCACCGGCGCCGACCCAGTGGGCGATGCCGAGTTCTTCGCGAAGGAGGAGATTGAGTCGGGAACTGCGGCCGCTGCCGAGGATGAATCCGAGCACGTCGAGCGCGGGTTTGTCGGGATGGGAATCGCCGGGGACCTGCCAGCCGAGGCTGAGTCGGGCGATGTCGGTGGCGAACTCGCGTTTGGCCTGACGGGTGGCGACCTGATCGGGTTCGTCGGGCATCATGACGGGCTCGTAAGGGCGACGCTGCCAGGTGCCGTAATGTTTTTCGACGCTTTCCATGATGGTGGCGCTGTCGATGGCGCCGGTGATGACGAGGAAGCAGTTGTTGGGGACGTAGTGGCGGTTGACGAAGTGAACGACATCTTCGCGTCCGACCTGATTGAAGACCTCAAGGTGGCCGATGATGGGGTGGCGCAGGGGGTGTTCGCGAAAGGCGGTTTGCTGGAGGAGGTGTTGCAGGGCGGACTGGGGATCGTCGTTGTCCATGGCGAACTCGCGACGGATGACTTCCTGTTCCTTGACGAGTTCACCCGCGTCGAAGTTGGAGTTGCGCGCCATGTCGGAGAGGATGCCGAGGTAGCCGTCGACTTGTTCGGCGACGCCTTCGATCCAGTAGACGGTGCGTTCGAAGGTGGTGTAGGCATTGACGTAACCGCCGCGGGCCTGGATTTCTTGGGAGATTTGGGAGGCGGTGCGGGTGGTGGTGCCTTTGAAGAACATGTGTTCGACGAGGTGGGCGAGGCCTGCACCGGTCCATTTTTCTTCATGAAGGCTGCCGGCTTTGACCCAGAATTGCACGCTGGCGAGCGGATGGGCATGGTCCTCGAGCAGGATGACTTCGAGTCCGTTGTTCAAGGTATGGAACTGGGCGGCGTTCGGTGGGAGGGAGAGCTGATCGGGGGCGGCAGGGGAGGTGCTGTGGAGTTGATTCATTGGCGGGAAGATTTTTTTTGGTAAGGTTTCGACAGGAATTCCTCGAGCGGGATGCCGTCGGCAAAGTCTTCGAGTTTGTCGCTTTCGTTTTTGCCGAAGTATTCGGCTTCGATGAGGTTGTAGACCATGTTGCCGACGTCTTCGCTGGAGCGGATGCCCCATTCGCGCATGACGATGACGGCCATGGGGCCAAATTGTTGGAGGGCGAGGTCGCGGAAGCCGCGCAGCATTTCCGGTCCGGTGACGTGATGGCTGTCGGCCTTGTCGCGATTCAGGAGCTGGACGGTGTGGGCGAGGCTGTCGCAGACGAAGGCATAGGCTTGGGGTGCATAACGCGAGTCGCGTTGTTGCACGGCATGCATGGCCAGTTGGAAAGCAAAATTTTCCTTCATCACTCGTCGTGGACGAACGGGTAACATGGCGCAAAGGGGCGATGGGTCAAGGTTGCCATGGAGGAAGGGTGCTGACTGGTGCTTTTTCCAAGTGGTGCATGAAAGGCGATGGATGTGGCGTAGGTTGCTGTTGAGTATGAATTTTTCGATCAATCGTCGCTTCGTTTTGATGGCTCTGGCTGGTGCATCGCTGGCTGGTTTTTGTGTTCCTATGTTTGCGAAGGCAGAGGCGGCTTTTGTAGTGGCTGGGGACTGGAAGGTCGAAGTGCGGACGATGACGGTGAATGGTTTGATCGAAGTCGAGCCGGTGACCGAGGTGTCAGTCGTCGATGAGATGCACGCTGGCATTCCGGTCTTTGCTCCCGATTCGGCGGGTTGGGCGAAAGGTTTGCGGCTGTTACAAGTGAGGGCTCAGGAGACCACCACGCCGGGCATTTTTGCTCCGGGAAGTGTGGTGGTGAAGTCGGCGAAGTTGGGGGATCAGCCGTCAAAAACGTTTCAGCGGGGCACGGACTTTGAGATTGATGAAGTTTGGGGGACGATTGGCCGACTCGAAGGCGGGGCCATTGAGGCGAAGCAACCCTTGTTGATCAGTTATCGGTATCATCCGCTGAGGCTGGATGCGGTGGTGGCAGACGCGACGGGCAAGCTGAAGGTCTTGAAAGGAACGCCCCTGGCGGCGGCCCCTCTGGCTCCAGAACCGGGAGAAGGGGAGACTTTGCTGGGGCGCATCTGGCTGCCTGGCAAGGTTGAAAAATTGACGCAGGCGAATCTGTTTCCGCTTCTTGAGAAGGCTTATCCTGAACCGGTGGGTTTGTCGGCGAATACCGAGAAGAATTTACCCAAGACGCTGGCGAAACTGCGTTCGGGCGAGTTGGTGAAGATTCTTGCGTGGGGCGACAGCGTGACGGCGTCCAATTATCTGCCGAATCGTGAACAGGACGCGTGGCAGCACCAGTTTGTGAAGCGGTTGAAGGAAAAGTATCCAAAGGCCAACATTGAACTGGTCACGGAGGCTTGGGGTGGCAAAAACACGGCGGCTTATTTGGCGGAACCTCCCGGGGCGGAGCACAATTATGCGGAGAAGGTGCTCGCACTGAAGCCGGATTTGGTGGTGTCGGAGTTTGTGAATGATGCCCGATTGCTGAGGAAGCATGTGAACGAGCGTTATGGGCGTTTGTTGGCGGATTTTCAGGGAATCGGGGCGGAATGGATCATTTTGACACCGCACTACACTTACACGGAATGGATGGGATTCAGCAGCGAGCGTGAAGTCGATGAAGACCCACGCGAATACGTGACGGCGTTGCGTGAGTTTGGCGAAGTGAATCGGGTGGTGATTGCGGATGGCGCGGCGCGGTATGGCCGGCTGTGGCGGCAGGGGATGCCGTATAGTGCGTTGATGCTCAATTCGTTAAATCATCCGGATGCACGCGGCATGAAAATTTTCGCGGATGCGTTGATGGCGGTGTTTCCGTGATTCAGGGTTCGAGATCGAGGCAGACGAGGTCACCGGTGGCGTTGCGGGCGTAGATGCGACCGTGGGCAACGACGGGGGCGGTCCAGCATTTGCCTTGCAGAACGGTTTCGCGGATGAGGGGTTCGAATCCGTCTGGAGTGGCGGTGGCGATGATGATTTCGCCTTTGTCGCAGATGACAAGGTGATTGCCCACGGCGACGAGACCGCCACTGCCAAAGCCGGGTTCGGCCCAGATTTCCTTGCCGGTGGCCCATTCGAAACACACAAGGCGGGTGGGGCGGTGGGTGGTGCCATCAATGCCGTAGACGTGATCGCCGATTTTGACGGGTGGATTGAAGTAGCTGCGGTATTTGCCTTTCCAGATTTCGGTTGGTGATGGGCTGAGTTGCAGGAGGGCGGTGCCGGAGCTCGAACTGACGAGGAGTTGACCGTCGTGATGGAGTGGGTCGGCTGCGTTAACGCCGCGCGAACTTTCCCATGGGATTTCCCAGAGTTTTTGGCCGGTGAGCGGGTTGACGGCGGAGATGAACTTGGCGCGGAAAACGGCGAGGGCGTTGGGCGCGATGGGAACCGGGGTGGCGTAGCCGGAAGGAGTGGAAGGGCTTGTCCATTCGGTGACGCCGGTGTCGAGTCGGAGGGCGAGGCCGTGGTCGCCGACGTTGAGAATGAGGAGGTTCTTGTGAATGAACGGGGAGGCGGCGAAGCTCCATTCGGGGAGTTCGAGTTGGTGATCGGCAAGCAAATCGCGTTTCCAGAGGACCTGGCCGGTTTGCTGATTGAGGGCATGGACATGGCCTTTTTTGCTGAGCGTGTAGACAACGTCGTCGTGGACGGTGGGAGTGGCACCGGGTCCGCCTTCGTAATAAAGCGGGTCGAGCGGGCAGGAATAGGTGTGTTGCCAGAGGATCTTGCCGGAGTCGGCATCAAAACACCAGACGGTGTCCTGGTCGTTTTGGTTGCCCATGGTGTAGAGTTTGCCGTCGTGAACGGAGAACGATGAAAAGCCGGTGCCGATGCTGGCTTTCCAGCGTTGTTTGAGACTCGGATGGGTGGCGTTGTCGGGCAGCAAGGTGGCTGGGGAGATGCCGTCGTAGTTGGTGCCGCGCCATTGAGGCCAGTCGGATGCAGGGCTTGTGGTGGCAGAGGTGGCGATGACAAGGCCGATGAGCGTGATGCCGAAGGAGTGCGTGTGCATGGCTTGGAAAGGGAAGGGAGAACGGCGGGTGGCTCGGGAGGCCGTGTGCTGCAATGTCGTTGAATTCATTGAACCATTGAAACGTAAACGAAAGGGCGATTTTTTCGAACGCGGTGATTCCGTGAGATCGGTTTGGATGTGTTGAATGGCATGCTAGTGTCCGTGCATGAGGGGAGGCCGACAGCTCATTCTGAAGCATCGTTTCAAGATTCTATTGGGAATCGTTGCAATGGCGTTGGCGCTCGGATATGCATGGATGAAAGGATTTCCTGCTATTCCCAGCTCACCTCATCCACGCATTGCGAAGGCGATTGGTGGCACAGATGCTCGGACTTATGTGTATTCTCGTGGCGGGTTTATCGACTGGGAATACCTTTGGCGCATCGACGCTGAGCCAACTGTTATTGAAGAGGTGATACAGGCGCTGGAATTGCGAAAATCAGTCACCATACCGGCTCAATTTTGGAAGATGCCGCCTTACTACTGGCCTCGATCTCTGTCGCCGGAGATGAAAGCGTTTCGCAGCTTGAACTTTTCGGACGATACACGCGGAGCGGACGGTGCGCATTTCTTCCTGCTCCATGATCCAGAAAAGAAGCGTGCATACGTGTGGTTCCGGGATAATTTCTGATCACCGAGCCGAATAGGGCATCGGTTGATCTTCGCATTTCCCGCTTTCACGTTGGCGAGACCGCGCTAGGTTTTCCTCCGCTTCTCTCATCATGACCACCGACGCTGCTGCTGAACCTATCCGACTTGATTTTATCCGTGAATGGATTGCCACCGATGTGGCGAATGGGAAGCATGGGGGTGAGGTGGTGACGCGTTTTCCGCCTGAGCCGAATGGGTATTTGCACATTGGGCATGCAAAGTCGATTTGCCTGAATTTTGGGATCGCGCAGGAGTTTGGGCCAAAGGCGCGCTGTCATTTGCGGTTTGATGACACCAATCCGACCAAGGAGGAAACGGAATACGTGGACTCCATCATGGAGGATGTGAAGTGGCTGGGATTTGAGTGGGGTTCCCATTTGCATTTTGCGAGCGATCATTTCCCGAAGCTGTATGCGTTTGCGGAGCAGTTGATCGAAAAAGGCCTGGCTTTTGTGTGTGATTTGACGCCTGAGGAGATGCGCACTTTTCGTGGGACGTTGACGGATCCGGGCAAACCCAGCCCGGGCCGGGATCGGTCGGCAGAGGAGAATCTTGATTTGTTCCGTCGCATGAAGGCGGGCGAGTTTGCGGATGGAACACGCACGTTGCGGGCGAAGATCGACATGGGGCATGCGAACCTGAACATGCGTGATCCGGTTTTTTATCGAATTTTGCGCGCTCATCATCACCGCACGGGGGACGCCTGGTGCGTTTATCCGATGTATGACTTCGCGCATCCATTGAGCGATGCGATCGAAGGGGTGACGCATTCGATTTGCACGCTGGAGTTTGAGGATCACCGGCCGCTTTACGAGTGGTTGATCGAGAACGTGGACGGCTTGCCGAGCCATCCGGTGCAGCGCGAATTTGCGCGGTTGAACCTGACTTCAACGGTCATGAGCAAACGCAAGCTGTTGCGGCTGGTGAAGGAGGGCTATGTGAGCGGATGGGACGATCCCCGCATGCCGACCTTGTCCGGCATCCGGCGTCGGGGATACCCTGCGGCATCGATGCGGCAGTTCAGCAAAAGCATCGGGGTGACCAAGTTCAATGCGATGACGGACTTCCATGTGTTGGAAAACGCCGTTCGCGAGGAGTTGAACAAAACTTCCCTGCGTCGCATTGCGGTGCTGCGTCCGCTGAAGCTGGTGCTGACGAACTATCCTGAAGATCAGGTGGAGTTTGTTGAGGTGCCCAACAATCCCGAGGCTCCTGAAACGGGCACGCGGCAGGTTCCGTTGAGCCGGGAGTTGTTCATCGAGCGCGATGATTTCGCTGAAGAACCGCCGAAAGGCTGGCGTCGATTTACCGCGGGTGCGGAGGTGCGTTTGACGAATGCGTTCTGTGTCAGCCTGACCGAGATCATCAAAAACGAAGCCGGTGAAGTGGTGGAATTGCGCGCCACCTATGACGATGCCACCCGCCATGGGGCGCAGCCAGTTGGCCGGCCAAAAGTGAAGGCGGCCGTGCATTGGGTTTCGGCGGCGCATGCGGTGAGTGCTCCGGTGAGGCTTTATGATCACTTGTTTGCCCTTGAGCATCCGGATGCAGCGGAGGGGGAGTTCACGGATCATTTGAACCCCACCTCGCTCGAAATGTTGACGGAAACGAAGCTCGAACCGGCCCTGGCGGATGCCCTTCCGGGACAGCAATTTCAGTTCATCCGGCTTGGATATTTTATTGCGGATTCGCGAGAATCCATCAAGGGTTTGCCCGTTTTCAATCGCACCGTTAATCTCCGTTAGTGGATCGCACTGCCCGTGCTTATTAATGCAGCTAATTATTGATTTCGGATTTTCCATTTCTCATTACTTTATTCTTTAGTCATGCCAGCCATTCCCATTCTCATGCCCCAGCTCGGGGAATCCATCGCGGAAGCCATGATCATTCGTGTCATCATCGAGCCGGGTTCCAGCATCAAGGAAGGTGACGAGATTTTCGAAGTGGAGACCAACAAGGCGGTGATGACGGTGACGGCTCCTTGCGACGGCGAAGTGGGCGACATCACGGCGCAGGTCAACACCAGCTATGCGGTGGGAGCACGTCTCGGGTCGCTCAATGTCAGCGATGCCAATGCGAAATCGTTTGGATCACAGGCACCGCGAGATCAGGAACCGGTTCATTCGGAGTCGACCGCGAGTGTGAGTGAGGCAGGGCAATCCAACTCCAACGGAAGTGGCAGTGGCAACGGCAACGGCAGCGCTGGCAGTTCCGCTTCTGGGGAGCCTGCCAATCTGCATTTCAAGATCAGCGATGAGGAGACCATTCGCGAGCGTCAGCCGACGGTTGAGCCGGTGGTGGGCGGTCTGCCAGTGCCGGCGGGTGCCACGGGGGCTCATTACATTTCCTCCCGGATGCGGGCGCGAATGCATGAGCTGGGCTTGAATTCGTCGGATCTTTCGGCTGTTGCGGGGAGCGGTGCTGGCGGTCGTGTAACGGTTGAAGATTTGGAGCTGTTCCTTCGCAAGCTGGATCAGCATCGCATGACGAATGCTTCTCCGATGCGCATCGCGGTGGCGGATTCCATGCGTCGCAGCTGGAGCCGGCCTTTGGCAACGGTGGGCATGCCGATCATCATTGACGCCATGCTGGCGCATCGCAAAAAGGCGAATCCCAAGCCCGGACCGGCTCTTTATGCCATTCGCGCTCTGGCGCTGGCGTTGAGCGAAGATACCGCCGTTGCGGGACGTCTGGTGGGGAGTCGCATTGTCCATCCAAACTCCATCGATATCGGCTTTGCGGTGGAGGTCGCCGACGGGGTTTTGGTGCCAACCATTCGTGAGGTCGACAAAAAGCCGCTTTCGGTTTTGGTCGAAGCTTACAACAAGCTGGTTGATCAGGCCCGTGCGCGACGTCTTCCGAACGACGCCAACCGGCCTGGCATTGCCACCGTGACGAACTTTGGTTCCTTCGGCATCGTCTGGGCCACGCCGATTCCATTGCCCGAGCAGAACTTGGTGCTGGGACTGGGCGCCGGTCGCAAAGCTCCTGTCTGGAGCGATCAGGTCGGCACCTTCATTCCGGTGACGGAGGCCAACATGACGCTGAGTTTCGATCACCGCATTCTCGATGGTGGTGCGGCCGGCCGTTTGTTGCAGCGCGTTGCCCAGTTGCTTCAGCAGCCCGAGAAATTGTGAGGTTTTCACAAGACTAAAAATCGCTCGCACCCCCCTGGTTTTCAGCGTAGGCTGTGGATTCCCCTACCAACGACATGCATTCTGAGTTCGACTTTCAATACGCGATCGAAAACACCACGGTGTTGCACGAGCCTGATCGTCGCATTGACACTTTTGGCAGCACGACTTTTGAATTTCAGATGATCAGCGAACTGATGGATGCGGCGAACAAGACGCGCATTCGCAATGGTCGCATTCAGGCCGACAAACCGCTCATCGTGAAACCCAGCCACCCGGACGAGTGGAATTTCGAGGGTTTTGGCGAAGAAGGCGCCGCTTTCGGCCAGTGGGTGAAGCAGCACATCAAGGACCTCGCCATTCTGCGCTACGGATTCAACTTCAAACGTGGGGAAATCAGCGAGGAGGTGGTGCATGAGCCACTTGCCGCGGTCGCCGACCGGTTGAAGGAAGACCAGCGGGTTTCCGGAAATCCAATGCGGGCCATCATTCAGGGTGTCGACGACACCTGGGAAATTTCGCTGCTGCGTTTCACTTTTGAAATGATCGAAAAATCCCACAACATCAACCTCTTCGACTTCAAACGCCGCGGCCTGCTCGGCTGAGCCCCGACCTCCCTCGAAGACCCATGTCCAGATTCAAGATTCTCGTCTTTCTCCTTACTTTGGGCATTGCTGGCAGCATCATTGCCACCGCCTACTGGTATTACATGAACGTTCTCGGTCATGATGATGCACTGGCCTCCGAGATCAAGGCGATCCAGGGCAACAAGGCTTCGTTGCCGGATCCGGGCATTCGCCGTTTTAATGATGCCGTGGAATTGATTGCGGAGGGCAAGCTGATTGAAGGCCGCAATGCGCTGTATGCCTTGGTGGCGACTTTTCCCGATTCGAATCGCGCCACCGAAGCCAAGCGCATCATTGGGGAGATCAACATGGACATGATGTTCTCCGTGGAGACCAATCCGCAGAAGAAAAAATACATTGTTCAAACGGGTGATTCGGTGGGCCTCATTGCCCGGAAGCAGGAAACCACCATCGAGTGTTTGATGCGCGCCAACGGCCTGTTCAACCACCGGCTGCATCCCGGCGATCACCTGTATGTTTTCCCGCTGGATTTCGAGGTCGTGGTCGATGTCTCGGAAAAGACGGTGACGCTGCTGCGCAACTACGGCGAAAAGAAGACCCTGTTTAAAGAATATCTGGCCATCGACGTGCGGCTTCCTACCTATGTGCGGGCACCGGTTGAGCTGGTGATCAGCAGTCGCGCCGCTTGGAGTGCCGGCAAGCAGGTGGATTCGGCGAATCCGCTTTTTGTCAGTGCTGATAAATGGCTGATGGGGAATCGTCGAGGCGCCAATGGACCGGGGCTCAACATTCGTGCGGTGCCCCAGGCGAAGCCGGTCGTGCCAACAGCTGATCCAAAAACTGCGGATGCCGCAGTGGCCGACGCGATCGAGCCCGGTGTCTTTTTGCAGCGGGAAGATGTTGAAGAGCTGTATACCATCATCCGACCCGGCACTGCGTTTAAAATTACCCGCTGATATAATTTTTTTGCTTCCATGAAACAGATCCTCGATTTCGAAAAACCTCTCGTGAAGGCCCGTGAAGAACTTGAAGAGTTACGCCGCAAGCAGGCCCTTAAAAATACCGGCCGGGTGACTGCCAGTATCACCGAGTTGGAACAAAGAATCATGAAACTTCAGAGCACGACCTATGCTGGACTAACCCCCTGGCAGCGGGTGCAGATCGCACGTCACACCAGCCGGCCTTACATGCTCGACTACGCCAAACTGGCATTTGATGAGTTTGTGGAAATTCATGGCGACCGCCACATTGGCGACGATAACGCCATGCCTGGCGGATTCGCTACCATTGGTGGTCGTAAGGTGGTGTTGATTGGTCATCAAAAAGGCCGCGACACCAAGGAAAACCTGCTGCGCAACTTCGGTAGTGCCCATCCTGAAGGTTATCGCAAGGCACTGCGCCTGATGCGCATGGCGGAGAAATTTAAACTTCCGGTTATTGCCCTTATCGACACGCCGGGAGCTTATCCAGGCATTGGAGCCGAAGAGCGCAACATTGCTGAAGCGATTGCCTTCAACCTTCGCGAAATGATGACCCTGCGCACCCGGATGATTTCCGTGGTGATCGGCGAAGGCGGTTCCGGTGGGGCCCTTGGCATCGGCGTGACTGACCGCATTCTGATGATGGAAAACGCCTACTATTCGGTCATCAGTCCAGAGGGATGTGCCGCCATTTTGTGGAAACATCGTCAACACGCTCCGGAAGCGGCCCAAGCCCTCAAACTTAGCGCGCAGGATCTCAGCGAACTTGGCATCATTGATGGCGTGATTCCAGAACCGACCGGGGGCGCTCACCACGATCATCATCAGGCGGCCGAATCGTTGAAAAACGGTTTGTTGAAGGTTTTGGAAGATCTGGATGCGGTGGCCGACGATCAATTGCTCGAGCAGCGGTATCAAAAATTCCGCGCTTACGGGCAGTTTACCGAAGGCGCAGTTTAAGAGGCCGCCGGAGACAATATCAGTCGAAAGGGATGGCATGAAGCTCCGTGCCCTTTCTGGACATGCGGAAACCTATCGTTTTCTGCCGATGATGGGTCCGCCGGAAATTTTGAGATGGCCGTGGGGGGTGCCTCGACCGTTGGGGGTTTCATGAAGCTCTCCCTTGATGGTGCCGTTGTCTGATTTGGTGAAGCTGCCTTTGTGGGCACCCCAATCTTTTCCCTCGTAAAAAACACGTCCTTCGAAGTTGCCGTCTTTGTCAATTTTGCCTTTGACGTGAAAGTTGATGTCGGTGCCTTTGGTGAGATAACTGGCGCTAACTTCACCGTCGGGTTTGACGGTCATCACGAGCAGGCCGGTGTTGCGCTGGTTCTTTTTTGCATGGGTGGGTTTAAAGACAAAGGTGGCGGCGTAGTCTCCCTGGAAATAACTGTTGGCGGCGTAGGCGACGTTGGGCAGGGTTCCAGCGATAAGGCAGAAGAGCAATATGGGATAGAATGAACGTAAGGATAGCTGCATCGGAATGTATCGGGATGGCTTTGAATACGGTAGGCGGAGATCTCGATGTATGTGGGGTTCAGTCGATTGGTTTTGAGGAGGATAAAAGGTGCATATGATAAGGTCCGGTGGTCTCAAATGTTTTCTCTTTGGGAGAATAAACGATTTTTGATTTGGCGGTTCTGGTCTGAATCAGTCTGCTGCTTATTTGCATGGACGGTTGGCCGTTGAAGGTAATTTTTCCTGTTGAGACTTTCCAAATGGCTTGTTCGGCAATGATGATAGGAACAGAGGGTTCGACGTTTTGAAAATACACATGACCTTGAACGATGACGGTATCAGCATCGGGTCGGGTGATTTTGTCTCCCAAGATAGGTGCGCCGTTGGGAAGGATAAACGATTCGCGATTGGCGAGATGGCGATTCGGGTGCTGACTAAGTGGAGCGGGCTCTTTTTTGGTGGCTTCGGATTGGTTTCGCTCGTTCTCTGAACCTGAAACGAGTGAGACAAGGGCGATGCCAAGGAGGGCCGCGACTTTGAGCTGTTGATTAACGAGAGAACGTTTCATAAGCTGTTTATTTGGTGCCGAATTCAACTGAACAAGAATTGAGTGTAGTATTTAAAGATTATCAGTTTTTCCTTGGATTGTCACGATGATTGAAGTTACTCGGGGAGGGCGGTGACCATGGCGCGGTAGAAAAGGCGGGTGGTGGTGGCTGGGGAAAGGGTGGTGCGGAAGGTGCGATAGCTCCAGCCGTCGTCGAGAGGAGAAAAGTTGTTGGTGGGGGTTGGGGTGATTTCGACGACCTGAATCGTGGTCCAGTTTTGGAGATCGATGCTGCTTTGGATGGTGTAGGTGATGCCGTCGATGGAGTTGGAAACGAGATTACCGGAACCTTCGTCAAACGTGGCTCCGTTGCGGACGGGCAGGGTGAAGGAATGATGGATGACTCCTTCGATCTCAATTGGATGGATGGTGGTTCGAGGGTCGCTTTGTGAATTGAGCGGGTGGCTGTTGAGGGCGAACTCGATGACGTTGGGGCGATGGTCCTGGTCGGGATCAGCAGTGCTTCCGGCAAGGTCGGGTTTTTCAAAATTCTGGCCAAAATGGGTGTGCCTCCATTGGGCGAGAGGGGTGAGATAGAGGGGGCCGATGCGACGCTGGAGCTGGTCTTCGTAAAGGGAAAACGGTTCGAGGTGGTCGCCTTGTCCGGCGGCTTCGACCCAGTCGGCGGGCGCCATCCGGGAGCCGCCGCCGGTGGGGCGGGAAATGGTGTTGCGAGTGCCGCGGGTGCCGATGGCGTAACCCATGCGGGATTGTTCGGTGCGGACGACGGCGCCGCCGCTGCTGCCGGTGCCCTCGGTGTTCCAGAAGACAGAATGGGAGGCGGTGACTTCGTGCAGTGGCGGGCTGCCGAAGGGTCGGTAGGCGGCGGTGAAGAAGCTGGAGTCGGCGATGCAGGTGTCGATGAGGTTGGAGTGGCTGAAATGCATGTGGTGGTCGGAGCCCGTGCCACTGGTGGTCTGGCGTGCGGCGTTCCCGTCGGCGACCTGGCGGCCCGTGGTGGAGTCGATGCAGCGGTGGAAGACGTTTCCAGAGCAGCGCATTTGGGAAAAGACAAAGGCGTGACGGCTGAAGGTGCCGCGGCAGCGGATGAGAAGGTTGTCGGAGGCGTTGCTGATGCGGTAGAGGTAGCCATTGCCGCCGCCGCCGCCGTATTGGGCGTTTTGGAAATGGCAGTCGGCGAGGGTGATGCGACAGGAATCGGTGAGGTGAACGCCGTTGCTGAGGATGTGGGTTTGGGTGGTGTTTTGCTCGGGACGGTAGCTGTGAACGTTGGTCATCCAACTGTCGCGAGTGCGCTGAAAGGTGATGGCGAAAGAGGAGTGGGTATGCCAGGAGGCGTTGGTCTCGCTGTTATAGTCTTCTTCCGCCCAGCCGGTGCCGGTGCGTTCGAGCATGCCGATGGAGAAGTTTTCGAGTCCGATTTCGTTGAGGCCAGAGTGGGCGGCGAGGAGGAGGCGGGCGTTGTCGCGGGTGGTGAGGGAGTAGCGGGTGGGGATGTCGATGGTGACGATGTGGTTGACGGGATCGACGGCGACGACTTTGCGGCGGTAGGCGAAGCCGCCGAGGCTGGAGCCGTAGCCGAGCCAGTTGTTGATGCCGTGTTCGGTGATCCATGCATCGGTGGTGTCAGCGCGCACCGTGATCCAGTCGCCGGGACTGAAGAGGGCGGCGTTGGCAACGGGAAGTTGGGTGGTGGGACCGGGGAGGTCGGTGGTGATGAGGGTGGTCGCGGTGGTGGTGTTTGAGGTGAAGGCGGCCTGGCTGGCGCCTTGGATGAGAATGACCTGTTTGTTGCGCATTTCAGTGAGGTCATTGAGGAGGCGGGTGGTAGCGGGGCCATCGCCGCGGAGGACAATGTTCGGTGCATCGATGCGCAGGGCATAGTTGTTGGTGCCTTGGGGGCGGATGCGGTAGGTTCCGGCGGGGAGTTTGACGATGCCACCTCCGGCGGCTTCGGCGGTATTGATGGCGCTTTGGATGGCGAGGGTGGAGTCGGTGACGCCGGTGGGATCGGCGTTGAATGGGGGATTGGTGACGATCCATTCTGGACCGGTGATGGTGGGGGGATCTTCGTTGCCGGCGCGGTAGCCGGCGTGGGAGAAGTCCTGGAGGAAAGCACCGGTCTGGAAGTTGTGGGTGGGGTTTTGAGGAGGTGTCCAGTTTTGGGGGTAGAGACTGCTGAGGAGGGGCGCTGGGGCGGCGATGGTGTCGCGGATGGAGAGATTGTCGAAGTCGACGATGTTGCCAGGCGGGGCGGAAAAGGTGCGGAGGACAAACTGGTTGACCTCGGCGGTGTTGGCGGTCGAGGTGTAGGTGCCGATTTTGGTGGGGATGGCGGTGGAGCCGGTCTGGCTGATCCAGACGTCAGCCTGGTTGCTGGCGAGGGTTTGAAGGCCCTGGAATTCGTAGTTGATGGAGGAGGCGTTGCGATTGAAGACGACGGTGATTTTTCTAGGGACGTCGAGCGGATAAGTGCTGCTGGGGCCGGTGGTGTTGCTTCCGGTGGCGAAGACGCCGTTGTTCAGGGTGAAGGCGAGTCCGGCGTGGACGCTGTTGATTTCATTGCTTTTGCCGAGGCCAAAGATCAGCGCTTGTCCGCTGGGCGCGGTGGGTTCACGAAAAGTGAAGGAGATGACGGTGAGGCCGGTGGTGGGGATGGAGGCGACGGTGCTGATGCGGGCATTGGCTCCTTCGATGCGGCCGAAGAGGGATGAGGTGCCGAAAGCCCGATGAGGGGGAGAATCCTGAACGGTGAAGCTGCTTCCGACGTTGTTCCATTTTGCCGATGGCACGGTGTCGCCGGCGTAGAGACCGGAGAAGGTTTCCCTTACAAATTCGGTGGCGAGGAGAGGCCATGGCTTCCAACACAACAAGGCGAAGAGCAGGACGATGAATCGCAGGGTGATACGCTGACGTTGGGGGCGGGAGCGAGGAAGGATGCGTTGAAGCGGGCCCTCGGGATCTTGCTCGGCTTCTGCGATGATGTGATCAAGAGCAGGCGAAGACATGGATATTTTTTACATCAATGGGGGGCAGGTGACAATCTTAACCGGGCTTAATCGCGAATGAGGGCGAAGTTGCTGTTTGGAGCTGGAGAAAAGCTCTTGGATTCAGGTTATCGGGTTTTGATGAAGAGACTGGAGCAAAGCGGCGGAACTATGGCGCTGTCCCAAATCGGTGATGGGGCTTCGCATGCCCTTTAGCCATAGCACGCTGCCAATCATCATGATGATCCCAACAAGAATGTAGAGCAACCGCAGGTTGGTGCGGTCGAGATTACCTACGTAGTGATCGATCACGGACACTGCGACTGCACCGGCCAGGAAGAGCAGAATCGCCTGGCCCCATGCTCTGGCCACTTTTGAAGGGTCACGATAGTCGTCTTCAGGAAGGTTGGGAACTGAGAAGCCGCCCCAGAGCCAGAATGAAATGACAATAGCGGCGAGTAGCAAAAGACGGAAGGGTGAAAAACTGAATTCCATCTTTCAGCGTGTTTTGATTCGGGGCTGGCCTTTGTGAGCACTGAAGTCGATCAGGTCCATTTGTGCCAGAAAAAGGATCTCCGTCTGACGGTCAGGGTATTCATCGAGAGACTGCCATTTTTTGGCTGCTTTCAAGGCTTTCAAGGCGGCGGCAAGACGGTCTTCCAGGTCAGTGCTGAAAGGGAGCATGCTGCTGAACAGGGTTCCGGCTTTCAAGAGCAGCAATGGGCCCGCAAGAAAGATCTGACTCAGGACATGGGCTGGAGCGGTGACCCGGTGGGCGTAATAGTCCAGCATGAATGCGCTGCCGTTGGACTCGCCGAGATCATGATAAAATGCGGATTCGTGATAGCTCTGGAGTCCACCACGGTTCTTCCAATTTCTGTAGCCACTAATGCCTGCGACGGCGAGGCCAAGGATACCAATGGCAATGGCGACGGTGGGAGAGAGTGGAGAACCAAAGTTGCTGGCGATGTAAGCGGGAATGTAACGGAAGAAAAGATACGTGATGAAGCAATAGAGAATGCCCCCTCCAAGGGCAAGAATGGCCTTGATGAGCTGATTGCGATTGTAGCGACGAATCATGTCGGGAACGAATAGTCGATCGGACGCATGGTTCAACGCGATTGATGAAGAGAGATGGTCGCTTACTGATACTCCCACTTGAGCACCCAGGGATCGCGGTGGGTTTGTTGGAAGGTTTTGAGTTTTTGTTTGAGGGCGTTGAGGGTTTCGAGATGATCGGGATCGGAGGCGAGATTGAGGGATTCGTGGGGGTCGTATTCGAGGTCGTAGAGTTCGAACTCGGGGCGTTGGAGATATTGGCCGACGGTGATGTGGCCGAAGGGAGCGTCGTTGCCTTTTTTAAGTTGCGCCTGCCAGGTGGCGGAGGACCAGAGATCGGTGGAGAAGGGGAAGGGAAGCTGCCAGGCGATGTTCCAGATGAGTTTGTATTTCTGATCGCGAATGACGCGCATGGGGTAATACATCTGGACTTCGTGAAAAGTATGGGAGGCGAAGAGGAGATCGCGGGTGGGATCGGTTTCTTTGTCGAGGATGTTGAGCCAGCTGCGACCGTGATAGGCAGGGTATTTGGGGCCGCGGTTGTCGGATTTGGAGAGGTTTTGGGCGTTCCAGTGTTCAACAGGGTCGATGGGGTTTTTGGGAGCGTTTTTTTCGTGGTCGAGTCCACCGGCAAAGTCGAGCAGCGATGGGGTGATGTCGGTGTGGCTGACGAGGGCGGTGTTGCGGACGCCGCGTTTCGCATTGTAGGGGTTGCGGACGATGAACGGGACGCGCAGGCCGGGTTCGCTGACGGTGGTTTTGGCCCCAGGGAAGGCCATGCCGTGGTCGGAGGTGACGATGATGAGGGTTTTGTCGTAGAGATTCGCCTCTTTGAGGATTTGGATGAGGTGGCCGAGGCCGGCGTCGAAACGGGAGACGCTCTGGTAATATTGGGCGAGTTCGGCGCGGGTTTCGGGAGTATCGGGGAGGAAGGGTGGGACGATGACGTCTTTAGGATCGTAGAAAGTTTCCTTGATGTCGGGGAAGCTTTTTTGATTGGGGAGGTTGCCGAAGGCGTTGGGTTTGTTGGGGATTTCCAGGTCGTCGTTGCTGCGATGGGGATCGATCTGGCCGACGTAGAGAAGGAAGGGTTTTTGCTTGTCGGCTTCGGCTTCGTCTTTGGCGAGAATGAATTCGCGGGCTTGTTCGACGGTGGCGACGGAGTTGCGGCCCTTGGCACCGAGCTGCAGGTCGTATTGAAAAATATTGTTCGGGGAGACGTGGTGTTTGCCGATGAGGGCGGTGCGGTAGCCGGCGCGTTTGATGACTTGGGGGAGGGCAAGGCTGATGGTGTTGGGGTAGCAGGAGAAGTGGCCGGTGTCGTGGGCGTGACCGTAGTGGCCGTTGGCGTGATTGTGCAGTCCGGTCATGATGACGGAACGGCTGGCGCTGCAACTGGCGGTGGTGGCATAGGCGTTGGTGAAGACGGTGCCGTCGGCAGCGAGGGCGTCGATGTGCGGGGTTTGGATGACTTTATTGCCGTAACATCCGAGCTCGGTGCCGAGGTCATCGGCGATGTAGAAGACGATGTTCTTTTCGGCGGCGTGGAGGGGGGAGATGAGGAGGATGAAGAAGAGGAAAGGGAGGAGGCGGAGCATGGCGGAGGGATAACGTTGGAGAAGTGGAGGGTGTTGCGGGTTTTTTGGGGAGGGGAAATAGGAACCACGAATGGACACAAATTCACACGAATGAGATTAAATTTTTAACCACAACCGATTGAAACGAGATAGCCAGCCGAAGGCTGTCCCGCAGGGATGAACGAAGTGAAGCAGATAGACACCGATTTTTCCTGATCTGATATGAACAATTTATCTCTGTTTATCTGTGGTTTTTTGATATGAGAGGAAGTGGGTTGCGTTGTGATACTCACGCATGAAGATTTTTTTGCTTGGATTGATGATGTTGACGGGGTCGCTGCTGCATGGGGCGGAACGGCCGAATGTGGTGTTTTTGCTGGTGGATGACTGGCGATGGAATGCGGCGGGGTTCATGGGCGACAAGATCGTCAAGACGCCGCATATGGATGCGCTGGCAAAGGAGGGGGTGGTGTTCGAGAATGCGTTTGTGACGACGTCGATTTGTTCAGTGAGTCGGGCTTCGATTCTGACGGGTCAATGGGAGAGGCGGCACGGGATCGTTGATTTCAAGACGGGGCTGACGGATGCGCAGTGGGCGGAGACGTATCCGGGGTTGATGCGCAAAGCGGGCTATCGGACGGGATTTGTGGGGAAGTATGGCGTGGGGGATGTGAAGGCGACGGAAGAGAGGGGCGCGAGTTTTGATTTCTGGCGAGGCCAGGCGGGGCAGGGGACGAAGTTTTTTATTGAGCCGGGTGACTCCACGAGGAAGCATGCGACGGCGAGGTATGGGGATGAGGCGCTGGAGTTTTTGCAGGGGGTGGAGAAGGGGCAGCCGTTCTGTTTGTCGGTGAGTTTCAGTGCGGTGCATGCGCGGGACGGGCAAGCAACGGAGTTCGAACCTGATCCCCGGGATGAGGATTTGTATTCGGATGTGGAGATTCCGTTGCCGGTGCTGGCGACGGAGGAGGCTTTTGCGAAGGTGCCGGAGTTTGTGAAGACGTCGGAAGGTCGCAGGCGTTGGGAGTGGCGCTTTGATGAGGCGAAAAAAGCGCAGGGGATTTTGAAAGATTATTATCGGTTGGTGACCGGGGTGGATCGGGAAGTGGGGAGGTTGCGTGAGGTTTTGAGGGAGCGGGGTTTGGCCGAAAATACGGTGGTGGTGGTGACGTCGGACAATGGGTATGCGTTGGGGGATCGGGGGTTGGCGGACAAGTGGTTTATGTGGGAGGAGGATATCCGGGTGCCTTTGGTGGTGTATGATCCGCGTCTGGAAGAAGGGCAACGAGGCAGGCGATTGAAGGAGATGGTGTTGAACGTGGATCTGGCACCGACGATGTTGGAACGGGTGGGCATTGAGGTGCCAAAGGGGATGCAGGGGCGGAGTTTGGTGCCGCTGGTTTCTGGGGAGTCAGTGGCAGATTGGAGAGGGGAGTTTTTTTATGAGCACCATGTTTTACCTGGAAGAATTCCGCCGGTGGAAGGGGTGCGGACGGATCGATGGAAATATATCAGGTGGATGGGGAGTGATCCGTTGGTGGAGGAGTTGTATGATTTGGAGAGCGATCCGCTTGAGCAGAGGAATTTGGTTGGGGTGAGCGAGCACGCAGAAATGTTGGAGGAGCTGCGTGGCAAGTGGCGGGAGTATGGAGAGAGATTGAGGTGAGGTGGTGTTTGGGAAGTTTTTTTGTCACACCCCTTTGGAGATGGACAAACTATTGCGAAGGTAACAAATTATAAATTATGGACTGGTATATAAGCGTTCTGAAAAAGTTTGCGGTGTTCGACGGGCGGGCTCGTCGGAAGGAATATTGGATGTTCACTTTGTTCAACATCATCGCCATTGTGCTGCTGATGATTGTCGAGGGGATCATTGGAACCGGTGGGATACTCGGCTTTGTTTACATGCTGGCGGTCATCTTGCCGTCCATAGGCGTGTCGATCCGGAGATTGCACGACACGAACCGCAGCGGGTGGTTTTTGCTGTTTGTGCTGATCCCGTTCATTGGCGGTTTCATCGTGCTGTATTTTATGATTCTGGATGGAACGCCGGGGGCCAACAAGTTTGGTGAGAATCCCAAGGGAGTTTGATCGGGGCTGAGCTGGTTTGATGAACCCGTCCTGCTGATTGGATCAGAGGGATGGGTTTTTTGTAACCACGAATGGACACGAATTAACACGAATAGGGAGGGACTGAAAAACCACAGATAAACACAGATTTCTCTCATCCGAATTTCAAGAAGCCATCTGTGTTTATCTGCGTCCAGTTGCTTCGCTTCGCTCACCCCATCAGGGCAGCCTCCGTCTGGCTATCTCGCTTCGCTCGGTTGTGGTTGAGAGATTCATTTATTGTGGACTGCTGAGGCTGCGGGCTTTGTCGATGAGTTGCAGGAACTCGCCGCGGTAGCCGAGGGGGTCTGGGCCTTTGCCTTGGATAGCGAGGACGCGGACCTGGTCCCAGGTGATTTCGGGGGCGTATTGGGAGTTGCGCAGGAGGAGACCGAAACCGGCGACGGCGGTGGCGAATTGGAAGTCGGGTGGCGAGTTTTTGAGGTTGGTGTTTTTGTCGATGACGGGGATTTCGATGAGCTTGCTGACGTCGCCTTCGGGTTGTTTGTAGCGGAGTTTGACGGTCATGGTTTCGGGGCTGGCAGGGGCGGCGGCGGTTGCAGCGGCGGCGGGTTCTGCGGGTTTTGGGGTGGTGGTGTATTTGAGGTTGTCGACAAGAGGTTGGCCGTTGGGATGTTGGAGGTTGGCGGGGACGATTTCGTAGAGGGCGGTGACGGTGTGGCCTGCGCCGATTTCTCCGGCATCTTTTTTGTCGTTGTTGAAATCCTCTTTGGCGAGGGTGCGATTTTCGTAGCCGATGAGGCGGTAGGAGGCGACCTGAGCGGGGTTGAACTCGACCTGGATTTTGACGTCTTTGGCGATGGTCATGAGGGTGCCGTCGATTTGATCAACGAGGACTTTGCGGGCTTCGCTGAGGCTGTCGATATAAGCGTGGTTGCCGTTGCCTTTGGTGGCGAGGGTTTCCATGGTGCGGTCGTTGAGATTGCCGGTGCCGAAGCCGAGAACGCTGAGGAATATTTTGGATTTTGCCTGGTCGGTGATGAGGGTTTGCAGTTCGCCGGGCGAACTGATGCCGACGTTGAAGTCGCCATCGGAGCAGAGGATGACGCGGTTGATGCCGTCTTTGACGAAGTGGGTGCGGGCCTGGTCGTAGGCGGCGCGGATGCCGCCGGCGCCGTTGGTGGAACCTCCGGCACCGAGGGCATTGACGGCGTCAATGATTTTGGGTTTGTCGTTGTTGGTGGCGGGGGTGCTTTCGAGGGCCACCTGGCTGCTGCCGGAGTAGGTGACGATGGCAACGCGGTCGGTGTCGCGTAGTTGTTCGGTGAGCAGTTGGAGGGATTGTTTGACGAGGGGGAGTTTGCGGGGGTTGTTCATGCTGCCGCTGACGTCGATGAGGAAGACGAGGTTGGCGGCTTTGCGGTCGTTTTGGACTTCGTAACCTTTGATGGCGATGCGGGCGAGACGATGGAGGGGTTGCCAGGGGGCTTCGGCGATGTCGGTGCTGACGGCGAAGGGGTGTTCACCCGCGGGGGGTTCGTAGGCATAGGGGAAGTAGTTGATGAGTTCTTCGATGCGGATGGCGTTGGCGGGAGGGCGTTGGCCGTCGTTGAGGAAGCGGCGGATGTTCGCGTAGCTGGCGCCGTCGGTGTGGACGGAGAAGGTGCTGAGGGGATGTTGAGTGGTGGGTTGGAAGGGGTTTTCGGCGATGGGTTGGTAGTTTTCGGTGTTGGGTGTGATGGCGCGGTAGGATGCCATGGCAGCTTCGTCGTTTCCATTGAAAGGGGGCGATTGGATGGCGGTGGCTGGGCCGGGTGGCTTGGTGGTAGAAGGCAGGGTGGTGCTTGAAATGGTGGTGCTGCCGCCGAGGCTGGACGCTTCGTTGGCATAGAGCGTAGGGACATTGATAGGGGCAGCAGCTGGGGGAGGCGGGTTGATGGTGTCGCCATAACGGCTGCTGCTGTGGTCGGTCGGAGGTTGTGATGGGTCAATCGACATGGTGCGGCGACGTGAATCATCGTCCTTACCGTCTGCCGGCATGGTGGTGACTAGAGTTGCTTTTTGTTTGGCGAATTCTTGATTGAGATTGTCTTTGAGCGCGTCCATTCGTTGTTTTGCGGCGTCGAGTTCTTTCTCGAGCACAGCAAGTGGTTGTGGTTCCGGGGCGGGAACAATGGCGATGCTGTTTGACTGGCTAGCATGGATTTCTTTCTTGGGGACCGGAAAAGATTTTTTACTGTCAAAGATGGAGGGTTGCTGAGTGTCCTGATCTGGGGTTGCAGAGGCTCCTCGCATTTGCACTTTTTCTGAGCTGACGTGATTGGCTGATGTGGTGAATGCCGAATCAAAGCTACCATAACGGATGAGGAGGATGGCGAGGCAGGCGGCGAGGGCGGTGCTGCTGAGGAGGATGGGGTGACGCCAGAAATTTGGTTTCGATCGGATGATTTTTTCCTCAGCTTCAGCATTTGCTTCGGGGGCGGTGAAGGATTCGACGAGGTGGTCGCGCTGTTCGGGGGTGAAGGTGGCGGTGGGGGCGTCGGCTTTGGTGATGTGGGTGTCGACGAGGGTGCAGAAGTTTTGCATTTCCTGCACCTGGGCGCGCAGGGTGGGATCGGTTTGAAGCTGGGCTTCAAAGGCGCGGCGTTCGTCTTCAGGAAGTTCGTTGAGGACGTAGGCGGTGATTTGTTCGTTCATGGGAAAAAGGGATAAGGGGTAAGAGAAAAGGGAAAAGGGTGAGGGGGTCAGGCGTTGAGGGTTAGCCAGCGTTCGCGGAGGTTGGTGACGCCTAGATGGATGAGGGTGCCGACGTTGCCGATGCTGGTGTGCAGGACTTCGGAAATTTCTTTGTAGCTGAGGCCGGATTCGAATTTGAGGCGGACGGCTTCGCGTTGTTTTTCGGGGAGTTCGGACATCCAACGGGTGAGTTGTTGGCTGAGCTCCTGTTCCTCAATGGCTTCGGACGGGCCGGGTGAGGAGGAAGTTTGTTGGTCGATGGTGGCGGTTTCCATGGGGACAAGGCGTTGATGTTTTCGGAGGTGGTCGAGAGCGCGGTTTTTGCAGACGGTGAAGAGCCAGGGGGCGATGCGAGTGCGGTCGAGTGTGGTCAGGTTCCGGGAGAGTTTGATGAAGACGTCTTGGGCGATGTCGCGGGCCTGATCGAGGTCATGCACGACGCTGAGGGCGTAGCGGATGACGGGTCTCTCGTAGCGCTCGAGCGTGGCGAGGAGGAATTGTTGATGGGGATCGGGTTCACGTTCGCGCATGGCTGGTTCGGTGGGCATGACGGGCGAGTTGGGGAGTTCTTGGAAAGTTTTTGAGATTTTTTTCGGTGGGGGGTGTGGTGTGACCCATCCTACTCCCCACACAAAGCGCCCGCTATTAGTTGTGGGTTCGAGTGGAGGTCTCGTCCTCGTCCTCGTTCTCCTACTCGTCCTCGATACTCAGCGGTGATTTGCCTGTTGAGTGATCGAGCTATGATGATCTCGCAGAAACGATCGTCCTGGATTGGTTGATCTCCGTTCCAGCGATGCGCCTTGATCGAGGACGAGTTCGAGTAGGAGGACGAGGACGATTTTCTGGGAAGGCGCGGGTGGGGAGTTTGCAACCGCGGGTGATTGAGGGGTTTTTTGTGGGGAGTAGGAGTAAGAGTAGGAGGAGGATTTTCTCTTAACGGCGAAGCTGGAGACTGCGGACGAGTTCCTTGATCTGATGGGGGTGTCGGACGTTGGTGAAGATGACTTCAGGGCCGCTGCTGGCGGAGGAGTCGAATTCGACGGTGCCGAGTCCAACGAGGGCTTTGTAGCCGCGTTGATGAACATCAATGGCACGGATGTCGCGGATGCGGACTTCTTTGGTGTTGCGTCCGATGATGCCGAACTCGATCTCGATGCGATAAGACGTGACGAAATAGGTGGTGGTGGTGCGTTCGAGGGTGATGAAGACGAGGAAGAGACCGGCGATGGAGCCGAGCAGCATGGCCCACTCCAAGCCGATCTGGGCGGCCAGGACATAAACGGTGGCGGCGGCGAAGAGGGTGAATCCGATCAGGGATTTGGGAAACGACAGCCAGCTGGGATGACCGATGTAGAGGATCTCTTCTTCGGCGCTGGAGGGAGGGTAGGATGACGAGGGATAGGCGAGTTCGTCTGCATTGATGTCTTCTTCGAACTGAGGAATGTCGGACTGGCCAAAAGGATTGAAGGGACGGAGGTCTTGGTTTTCGTCGTCTTCGTTGGGATCGGGATCGGGATCAGAATCGAGGTTGTCGTCCTCGTCGTCCAGGGGGTCGTCGACATCACCTTCAGTTTCGTGGTTGTCATCGAAGGAGGAAGTTTCGCGCGAGCGTGTTGGCGGAGGTGAGGGATGATGATGATGGGCGGCGGTGAGGGGGGTGTCGGCGCGGAATTCGTGGGAGTTGGAGTTGGGGGCGGTGAGTTCAGAGACGCTTGAGCGGGTGGTGCGGCTGGGGGCAAGGGTGGCGTCGCGATAGGGCAGGGAAAGCAGGTCGCCGAGGAGGTGGGCGAGGCCGGTTTCGTCGTCGCAGATCATGTCGCTGCGGCTGAGTTCGCCGCGTTGGAGAAAGTGGCGCAGTTCGTCCCGACTGTAGACATCCGAGAGGGTCGGATGGTCGGGGACGAAGTAGCGGGTGGCTTCCATGTGGGTGGTCGCGGAGTTTGTTTTTTCTAACTACTCGGTCTCGACGGGAACGGGGGGAAGGAGATCTTCGCGCAGGAGGAGGTCGGGAATGCTGAGCATGGGGAGCAGACTGGGCACGGTTTTGCAGAGGATGCCGATGTAGGGGGTGATGCGATCGACTTCGGCGAGGGCGTTGTGAACGAGACTGATGATGATGGAGGGCTCGAACTGATGATTGGCGAAGACCTGGGACTGGCGGAACATGACGGCACCGCGATCCCAGTCGATTTCGAAGCTGCCGAGGTTAAGTTCTCGGTTGACGCGCATGAGCAGTTCAGCGGTGCGGGATTTGTGGGTGTGGGGGACGGTGAGGGAAACGTTGGCGACGATGGAAAGGATTTGGGGTTCGTCGTAGCTTTGCAGGTGGAGGGCGATTTTGCTGTGGTAGGCTTCGAATTGGGATTCAACGACGGTCATGCCGGGGACTTCGGTGCAGGCCCAGCCTTGTTGTTTGAAGGCGTTGAGAACGGCGGCGTGGAGGCTGGGCATGGGAGGAGAAGGACTTGAAGTGGCCACAAGTGAGTGGTGGTGGATTTTTTGGTGATGTTAACCAAAAGTTCCTGAAAGTCTTCTGACTTTTTGTGCTGAAGTGTGGTGGCTTCAGGGTGGTCGGGGCGGCCAGATTCGAACTGACGACTTCCTGCTCCCAAAGCAGGCGCTCTACCAGGCTGAGCTACGCCCCGAAAATCGGTGGGACGGGAGTATGCGGCAGATTAAGAGTTCGTCAATGTTTATGAAGGGTTTTTTGTGAATTCGAATCTTTGATAGAGACGGCGAGGAGGAAGATCCAGGCTGCGAGGACGAGGTGAAACCAGATAGGGATGGTGCCGCCGAACCAGCGTTGATCGGATTGCAGGATCATGCGGAGGGTGTAACGAAGGATCATGCTGCTGGCGTAAAGAACGGCGAAGAGGCGCAGCCAATAGCGGGTGCGGGGGGAGGTGACAAAGAGGGCGCCTTGTTGGCGGATGGTGTCGGTATTGGCGACGGCCATTAGCATGAGGATGAGGATCTGGCTGAGCAGCAACCAAGGGTAGGGAAGGAGGCCGGAATACCATTCGGGCCATGGAGGAAGCTGAGGGGGCGAGTAGATGCCGACGAGGATCTGGCCGATGACTCTCGCGAGAAAGAGGGTGGTGGCGAGCCAGAGGAGGATGGCGCGAGTGGTCGGGGTGAGGGTCATTAATTGGCGGCGTTAAACTCGTTGCGCCAGTGGCGATACCATTCGCTTTGGAATCGCTCTTCGGGATCGTGCTGTTTTTTAAGCTGGAGGAATTCGGGGAACTGGGGGTAGGCGCGAATCATCTGGGCTTTGGTGGCCCAGCGGTGATAGGTGAGGAAAAAGGAGCCGTTGCGGTCAAGGGCGCGATCGATGAGACGCTGGAACTCGCCTTTGGCTTTGGCGATGCCGGATTCGGTGTGGGTGACGCGGAGGTTGAAGACGATGCAGGCGAAGTCCTGGCTGGCCCAGGGGAGGAAGGTGACGTCGTCGCGTTTGATGAACCGGATGGTGCCGTAAATGACTTGGGTTTGGTGCTGGCGGAAGTCGGCGGCGCTGGCGGTCATGAAGTCTTCGAGTTGTTGGGCGGGGACGTAGACTTCGGAGATCATGAGGGAGCCGGGGGCGAGGTCGGGCAGGTTTTTTTGCAGCATGGTGTGGTAGTCGGGATCGTAGTGGTTGAACTGCGCCTGATCGCTGCCGTAGGTTTGGCCGTGGGTGGTTTGATAGTAGGTGGTGTAGTCGAGCCAGCCTTGGGTGCGGTTGGAGTGGGCGTTGATGAGGAGTCGGTTCCAGGCGGCGGGGTTGAGGTTGCTTTTGGATGGCGCGGATTGGGTGGTGGGTCGGTAGCAGGCGAAGACGCCTTCATTAAGGAAATTGAGCGAGGTCTCGTCGGGACAAAATTGGAAATCGCCTAGGAGGTAACCGTCCTGGATGCGTTGGGCGATGCGTTGCTGGAGGTTGGTGATGGGGCCGATCTCGACGATGCGTTCGAGGTTTTGGCGGAGGCGCAGTCGGAGTTCGACTTCGGTGATGACGCCGAAGAGTCCGTAGCCGCCGATGACGAGGGAGAAGAGTTCGCGATTTTGGGTGCGGCTGAGGGTTTGGGTTTCGCCGGAGGCATTGACGAGGGTGAGCGATTCGATGTCCTGCACAAAAGGTTGCCAGGTGAGGCCGCGTCCGTGGATGTTGGTGGAGACGGCGCCGCCGAGGGTGAGTTCGTCGGCTCCGGTTTGTTTTTGGGTGATGGTCCAAGGAGCGGAGTTGTCGGGTGGCTGGGCGGCTTCGAGGGCTTTGAGGAGTTTGGGCCAGGTGATGCCGGCCTGGGCGCGGGCGAGGCCGAGTTTTGGATCAAGGCTGAGGAACTGATCCATGCTGGTCATGTCGAGGTGCAGGGCGTCGGCGGCGAATTGCTGTCCGCCCATGGCGTGTCGTGATCCGGCGATGCTGATGGATTTGCCGGTGGCTTTGGCGCGGTGAATGGCGGCGATGACTTCGTCGGTGCTGGTAGGCTTGAGGACTTCGGCGACCGAGGTGGGATTGAGTCGGGAGTGGACGTCGTTGAGGGTGACGTTCTGCGCTTGGGACGGCTGAACGGAGAGCCAGAGCAGGGCCGGAATAAGAAGCGACAGAAGACGGTGGGTGAACGGGGTGTTCATGGAGTAAACTGGTATCATGTCGGAAGAGAATGTCGGCGCAAGTGAGATTGCATGCATTAGGGAGGCTGATCGCTTGATTGACGGCAGGGGGATTTTCGGGAATGAAGAGCCGACATGTCGAGTTCTGCAAAATCCAACGGCCCTGCCGCCACGCTAGAAAAAATCGCCAAGGTGTTGTTGGAGAAACATCAGTCGCCGGGAGAAGGTGTGGACATGGCGATGTTGGATCAGGATCTGACGAGGTTGATTGGCGTGTTCCATCAACGGGGATTGACGGATGAGCAGTCGGTAATGCTGGCGGGTCAGTTGATGCAGTTGGCGAGGCTGGATCTGGCAGGGGGATTTAGCGAAGAGGGGATTGAGAATGCGCTGAAGCATTTGCAGATGGCGCGTTTGATTCATGAGAAGATTCTGGCGGGGGCAAATGGGGATGTGCAGGCGACGCAGCGCCTGGCGATGAATTTGGTGGCGCTGGCGGATCTGATGGAGAGCCGGGGGATGCCGGGGGATCATCATGAGGCGTTTGCGCTGCACCAGGCTGGCATGGAGCTGCGCGAGAGATTGTTCAAGCTTCATCCTGACTCGACGGAGGTGGGTCGTGAGGTGGTGTTTGGGCTGAACAAGCTGGCGGACTTTTTGTTTCGTCGACGTCAGCCTGATGCGATGGATCAGGCATTGGTTTGTTATCAGCGTGACCTGGAGATTGCCGAGCATTTGTATTTTCGTCATCGCAAGTCGCCGGGCGCGGCGCGGGATGTGGTGTTCAGCGCGAACAAGTTGGCGGATTTTTACATGAGTCGGGAGGATGAGGAGGATCAGGAACGCGCGATGGTCCACTACCGGCGTTGTGTTTCGGTCTGCGAATCGACCGAGGGGGAGTATGCGAACTCGGTGCTGGCGATGCGTGATTTGTCGGTGGCGCTGGGCAAGCTGGCGAATGCTTTATGGAAGCGCAAAAACAAACGGGTGTCGGAACAGGAGGAGGCGTTCAAGCTTTGTGAGCGGGCGCTGGAGTTGCGGGAGCGGTGTCTTCAACTGGAACCGAAGCGGGCTCAGTCGGCGGCGGATTTGGCGCAGGTGCTGCAGTGGCTGGCGCGGGGGTTGATGGATCGTGGAGAAGGCGGCGACAGGGAGCGGGCGTATGAACTGATGAAGCGAAGCCTGGATCTGCGGGAGCGTTTGCTTTCGGCGAATCCGAATTCGTTGGATGCGGTTCGAGATGTGGCGGTGGGGTTGGAATGGCTCGGGGATCTGGTGGTGGAACGAGCGGCTGGAGATTTTGTGGATGAAGCGCTGGCGTTGCAGGAGCGCGGGTTGGAGATCCGGCAAAAAGTGTTGAAGGTGGATCCAAATTCGCTGCGTGCGGCGGGTGAGATTTCGATGAGTTTGGTGAAGACGGCGAAGGTGTTGAGGTTGCGAAATGCGGAGGGCGATGTTGCCAGGGCGCTGAAGTATTATCAGGTGAATGTGGATTTGTATGAACGCCTGTATGCGACGCATCCGGAGGCGGATCGGGTGGTGCGGGATTTGATCAGAAGCCTTGAGACGCTGGCCTTGTGTTTGAAGGAGAGAGGGTTGGAAGCGGATGAAAAACGGACCTCGGAGCTTTATCAACGCTGTGCTGAATTGATGGCGGTTAGGTTGGAGGGCGAAGGAAATGGGGCCGAGCGTTTGGTGAACATGGCGGGAGTTTTGCTGGATCAGCATCAGCCGGGGGCGGTGGGGCAGGCGGTGGGTTATTTGGAAACCGCGGTGGCGGCGAATGAGAAGCGACTTGGGCAGGAGGAGCAGGGTGGATCAAAGGCGGCGAAGGTGGAACTGGGAGCGAGTCTAGGTCGCTTGGCGGATGCGCTTGAGCGACGGGTTGAGGGGGATGATTTGGCGAAGGCGGTGGGTCATCGTCGGCGGGCGGTGGAGTTGTTGGAGGAAGTGGCGCGGGCGGAGTGGGTGGTGGTGAATTCGGCGAGGGAGTGGGTGGTGGCGTTGGAGGCTTTGGCGAAATCGATTGGTAAAGGGGCGGGCGATGCGGACCAGACGGAGGCGTTTGAGGTGCAGCGTCAAGCTTTGGACATTGCGTTGCGGTTGGCGGAGGCGGAGCCGCATTCGGAGGATATGCGTCGGACGGTGGCGGTGTCGTTGTATTTGACCCATGATTGCGCGCTGGCGGCCGGGGAGGCGGAAGAGGCCGATCGATATTTGAACACCTGCCGGGATTTGTTGAGGGACAGCGTGGATCGGGGGATGGTTTTTGATGAGTCGGTAATGGAGTTGTATCACCGGCTGGATGGGGAAGTGTGAAGACGGGTCAAGTGTCAGAATTTTTTCGTTTAAGGCGACAATGTCTGCTTGTGTGGCGGCTGTGACGTGGCATGGCTCATGCTTGGCAATGGCTCTGAAAAGTTGTCAGGCATTGCCTGTTTCTGATCTCCTGTCTCCCGTTTCTCATGCGCAAAACTAAAATTCTTGTCACTCTCGGTCCTGCTACGGACAACCCGGCCATGCTGGAAACGTTGATTGAAAACGGAGCCAATATTTTCCGGTTAAACATGAGTCATGCCTCGCATGATTGGGTGCGGACGGTGTATGCGCGGATTCGTGAGGCGGCGACGGCGAAGCACACGGATGTGGCGGTTCTGATGGATTTGACGGGTCCGTCGATCCGCACGGGGGATGTGGCGGCTCCATGGATGCTGAAGAGCGGGGATGAGGTGGAGTTCCGCATTGATGAGAGCATTCCGACGACCAAGGAGTATTCAACGACGGTGAACTACCCCGGGTTGGTGAATGATTTGAGTGTGGGGGCACCGATCGCGATTGATGGCGGGATGATTCAGCTGCAGACGGTGGCAATCACGCCCCAGCGTATTTTTGCGAAGGTGGTGACGGGTGGCGAGATGAAGTCGAGGAGGCACATCAACCTTCCTGGCGTGGCGGTGAACCTGCCGCCGTTGACGCCGAAGGATTATCTGGATCTCGATTTGGGCGTGGAGTTGGGGGCGGATTATTTTGCATTGAGCTTTGCGCGTGAACCGGCGCATATTCAGCATCTGGAGTTGCTTTTGGAGCAGAAAAAATCGCGGGCGCGGGTGATTGCGAAGATCGAGAACCAGCAGGCTCTGGACAACATCGATGCGCTGGTGGCGGCTTCAAAAGGGATCATGGTAGCGCGCGGGGATTTGGGAAGTGAGTGCCCGCTGGAGGATTTGCCAATCATTCAACGGCAGATCATTGCGAAGTGTTCGTATCATGGGCGCAAGGTGATTGTGGCTACGCAGATGCTGGAGAGCATGATTGAGAATCCGGTGCCGACGCGGGCGGAAGTGACGGACATTTTTAATGCGGTGATTGAGCAGGTGGATTGTGTGATGCTTTCGGGTGAGACTTCGGTGGGCAAGTATCCGGATCGTTGTGTGGATGTGTTGCATCGGGTGATTACGCGAACGGAGGCGTCGTATCCGTCAGGCCGGTTTGCGCAGGATGCGCCGCTGAAGACGAACAAACACAAAGCGGTGAAGTCGGCGGTTCTTTTGGCGAATGACTTGCCGGGATCGAAGTTGATCACGTTTACAAGGGGAGGGGTGACGGCCCATTTGCTGGCGCATCAGCGGCCGGAGTTTGCGCCGATCTTTGCGTTTACTCCGAACTTGAACATCAGCCGCACGTTGATGTCGGCGCGTGGGGTGTTTCCGTTTGTGATGGAGTTTAACGGAGACCCTTCGAAGACAATTGAGGATGCGATCAAAATGCTGCGTCAGCGCAATCATCTTTCTGGAGGGGATACGGTGGTGATCCTGACGGATGTGCTGCACGCAGATCTGCGGTCGGATTCGATTTTGGTGCGCACGGTTTGATGGGTTGAAAAGGAGAAGGCTCGTCCCGAGCCTTGAGATGGAGGATGATGTTGATGAAAGGCTCGGGACGAGCCTTCTACTTTGGCTTGAATTCGGTTGGGGGAGCGGCAAGTTGAATTTTCCAACCAAATACATGCCTGTTCCCTGGTCCATTCGTCTTGCCCGTGCGCTGTTCCTCACCTTGGCGGTGTTGCTTGGGGCGGTGATTTCTGTGGGCTTTGGTGGCGAGGCCTGGGTGGGCACTTTGGGAGGACTGGCGGCTGGCCTGTTCTTTATTTTGGTGGACGCGTTGCTGGCGCAGTTCAGCTTTCGCGAGTTCTCAAACGGGACGTTTGGATTGATGGTGGGTTTGTTTTGCGCGTGGTTGCTGACGAAGATCGGGATTTTTGATTTGCCTTGGTTTCAGGGGTTGGATGATGCTGAAGGGGTCAAGACGGTGGTGGATATTTCGGTGTATGCGGTGTTCGGGTTTCTGGGGATAACGATGGCATTGCGCAGTGATCGGGATCAGTTTTCGTTCATCATTCCCTATGTGAGGTTTCGGCGCGATGCTTCGGAAGGGGAGCCGGTGTTGCTGGATTCGAACGTGATCATTGATGGGCGTGTGCCGGCGGTGATTGCGACGGGTTTTTTGACGGGGAGTTTTGTGATTCCACGATTTGTGTTGGATGAGTTGCAGCGGCTGGCGGATTCAAAAGATGAGATCAAGGCGGCGCGTGGTCGGCGCGGTTTGGAATGCGTGCAGGTATTGCAGGAGAACAAGGGGGCGGAAGTGAGCATTCATGAAGACACCGCGCACGAGGGGATGCCGGTGGATACCCGGCTGGCGACGTTGGCGCGGGAGTTGGGGGCTCGGCTGCTGACGAATGATGTGAATCTTGGGAAGTCCGCGCAAGTGCGGGGCATCACGGTGCTGAATTTTAATGATCTGGCTCGGGCGCTGGAGCCGGAGATTCAGGTGGGGGACCGGTTTGAACTCGGGTTGGTGAAGCCGGGCAAGGACAAACATCAGGCCGTGGGATATTTGCCGAATGGAGCGATGATCGTGGTGAATCACGGGGCACCGTTTATTGGGGAGACGGTGTCAGTGGTGGTTGGGGGGATGCACCAAACCAGTGCAGGACGGTTGATTTTCGCGGAGTTGGAGCGGTCGGAAAAGTAGGAGGCTCGTCGCGAGCCTTGAAGTTGGTGAGGCAAGGCTCGGGACGAACCTTCTACTTTTTACAGGGAGATTTTTTGGCGTTGGAGAGGGGCTTGGTCGAGGTTGGTTGCGGTGGCCATGATGGCTTCGGTGAGCGATTGCCAGTCTTGATCGGTGGTGTTCCAACCACTGCTGATGCGAATGACGCGGCGCATTTCGTCGGGAGTGGCTCCGAGGGCACCAAGAACGACGGAAGAGCCATCGTGTCCGGCACTACAAGCGGAGCCGGTGGAGATGGCGAGGCCGCGATCGCTGAGTCGGGCAAGCCATTTGCGGTTGTCGTGACGAGGAAGGATGAGCATGGAGGTGTTCCAGAGTCGTGGGGCGTTTTGGCCGATGACGCGGGTGCCGGGAAGTGCAGTGAGAAGATCCTTTTCAAAGGTGTCGCGCTGAGTGGGCGAGGCGGTGGGGAGGTTTTCATTCCATGCGATGAGGGCAGCGAGCATCGCGGCGATGGCGGGATAGTTTTCGGTGCCGGCACGGCGTCCTTCTTCCTGGGGGCCGCCGGTGAGAAAGTTGGGTCGTTCGTTTTCATCACGGAGAACGAGAAAGCCGATGCCTTTGGGGCCACCGAATTTATGGGCGCTGCCGGTGAGGTAGTCGCATTCGCCGAGGTGATCGGAGGGAAGTTTTCCAAGCCACTGGGAGGCGTCGCAGTGGAACGGGATGTGTTGCTCGCGACAGGCGGCGGCCATCTCGCGCCAGGGGTGCAGGGTGCCGCTTTCGTTGCTGGCGGCCATCGCGGTGATGAGAGTCCAGGGTTGGGTGGTGAGTTGCTGGTTGAAGGTGGTGAGGTCGAGGGTGCTGTCGGCGAGTGTGGGGATGAGGTGGATGGTTTTGGCAAAATGGCGGTGAAGGGGTTCGCGGACGCTGGGGTGCTCGATGCTGGAGCTGAGGATGGAGGAGTTGGCGCTGCGTCGTGAAAAGTAGTGGAAGAGCGTGTTGTTGGATTCGGTGGCTCCGGAGGTGAAAAGAATGCGTTCGGGGTCGGTGTTGAGGATGTCGGCGAGTTGTTCGCGGGCTTTTTCAAGGTGGTGTTTCACCGACGCGGCTTCGCGATAGAGGCTGGAGGGGTTGTGCCAGGATTGATCGGAGGCAAGCAGCCAGGCTTCGCGTGCAGCGGGATGCAGCGGGGTGGTGGCGTTGTGGTCGAAGTAAGCGGGCATGGGGTTAGCGGGACCGAGGTTCAGTGAGAAAAAGGTGTGCGAAGAGCAATCCGGAAGCGAACACTCCTAACACTGCAAGAAATAGAGATCGCAACGCCCATGAATAAGCCATAGGAACAGCTTCTTGGGTGCCGCTCAAGAGCCTGACGATTGGGATGAAAATAGTCTCGATTCCACCGAATTGATGCGCAACGCCAATGGTAGTGATCGTCACCAAACTAGCAAGGAGTGTGATGCTTGCTAGAATTGTTTCCTGTCGGCGATAGGGTGGCATAGTGCTTAAGGTTACGGGTTAGAGAATCCTTACGTCGGCTGCTACGCGCTACGATTGGATGCGTTGGGGATGGGTGTAGATGTTCATTTTGTTGCCGCGGAGGAAGCCGATGAGGGTTTGATGGGCGGACTGGGCGAATTCAACGGCGAGGCTGCTGGGGGCGGAGACGGCGGCGATGAGAGGGATGTTGGCGGCAAGGGCTTTTTGAATGATTTCGAAGGAGACCCGGCCGCTGACCATGAGGAGATGATTGTTTAAGGGAAGGAGATTGTGGCGGAGGGCGTGGCCGAGGACTTTGTCGAGGGCATTGTGGCGTCCGACGTCTTCGCGCAGGACGATCAGATTACCTTCAAGATCAAAGAGGGCGCTGGCGTGGAGGCCGCCGGTTTGGGTGAAGGTGTCCTGTGCTTGTCGCAGCTTGTCGGGCAGGTTGCGGATGATGCTGGCGGGAATTTGCCAGTCGGCGGTGACGGGCGGGAAGATTTGGAAGATGGAGTCAATGGTGGCTTTGCCGCAGAGGCCGCAGCTGCTGCTGGTGAAGACGTGTCGGGTGAGGTTATCCCAGTTGATGGAGGTATTGTTGGAAAGGAGGGCTTCGACGACGTTGCCTTTGCTTTCGCCTTCAGCGTTGCTTGGACAGACGGAGAGTTCGAAGAGGTCGGTGGACTTTTTGATGATGCCCTCGGTGAGGAGGAAGCCGGCGGCGAGGTCTTCGTCGTGACCGGGGGTGCGCATGATGACGGCAAGAGCGCGGCCTTCGAGACGCAGTTCAAGGGGTTCTTCGGTAGCGACCCAATCGGGTTCGGTGGCGTGATGCTGGTCGTTGAGGAAACGATCTACGGTGACGGAGATGGCGGGTGACATGAGGGCAGATCGGAGGGGTGATTGAGATTGAGGAAAGTTGGCTTTTGGTTATCGGTCAAGGTTTGGGTATGAAGCAAGCCGAGGTCGATGGCTTGTTGGGCGAAGGTTTGAAGTCGGGTGTGGTTTGCGAGGAGAGAGAGGACGGTGGACGGGTAGAACGCGCAGAGAGGTTCGTAGCCTCGATCGGATTTAAAAATGATTCCGTTGGGGTTAATGAGCATCGATTGAAGGAGGTCGATACTGATGTGGGGCATGTCGACGGCGAGAACAAGAAGGGGGAGGGGGGCGGCGACTTCGATGCAGCGTGCAATGGCGGGGAGAGGACCCAGGTCTTCGATGGGATCGTGAAGGATGAGTGCGTCGGGGGAGGCGATGAGTTGGTTTTGGCGGCAGCTGATGAGGAGTTTTTGAGGGTTGAGGGAGCGAAGTTTGGCGAGTTGGTGTTGCCAGAGGGGTTGGTCGTCCCAAGGAATGAAGGCTTTGTCATGGCCCATGCGGCGTGACAAACCTCCGGCAATCAGGGCGGCGGCGAAAGGGACGTTGGGCATGGGTTATCGTTAAATCTTCGAACGCAATACGCCGTCGGTGAGAATGCGGGCGCGGAGTCCGCCGTGGCCTCGAAGGGCGGATTCGGTGCCATCGGCGAAGGCTTGGTTCATCCAATAACAGGGTTTCGCTTCTTCGGTGCCTTGGAAGGTGATGCCTTGCACATCGAATTCTCTGCCGATGAGGTGATTGAGATCGATGCCACGAACGAGGATGTTGCGGCGGAAGACGGAGGGGGGGTGGTCGTGAATAGAAAATTGGTGGCAGAGGCGCTCATAAGTTTCCATGGAGAAGAAGGTGACCTGGCCTTTATAGTTCTCCTTGTAGTCGAAAAAGCGGTCGCCGATGATGCCTTTGCCTGCGATGAGTTCAATCTGGTCGACTTCGACCATGGGGGTGTCTCCTGCGGGTTGGCCGTGGTGGCCGAAGTAGTTGTGCGCAGGAGAAATGTAGAGGTGTTCGATGGTCATTACTTGATCCCGACGGGGGGGAGGTTCTTGTGGCAGCAACAGGGGATACGAGTTGCACGCCAAAGGAGGATCGATCAAGCGCGGATGGCCATCAAATGCCTTTGACGGGCTTTGACTTGATGAGCCATTTGATTCTGCTGCTGTGCTTTGAGGAGGTGCTCATGAGCGCAGGGAGGATGGCGTTGCGACTTTCGATACCGAGTTTGGAAAAAATGTGTTCGAGGTGTCGTTTGACGGTGTGAAGGCTGATGCCGGTGATGAGTGCGATGTCGGTATTGGTCTTGCCCATGGCGACCCACTCAGCGATTTCGCGTTCGCGGTCGGAGAGGCGGGGACGTGTGGAGGAGGCGTCCTTTATCTGGAAGAGGAGGCGGTGTTGATGGCTGGAGGGATTGGGAAGGCAATGAAGGAGGATGGACCTGCCTGCGGCAGGGCTGGCAATGGGAAGGGGGGAGCGCGGTTGTTGAGAGGTGACGGGGCGAAGTTGGGTGGTGAACCAGTGGTGCCAGGCGGTGGGGAGTTGCGAGGAAAAGGGGAGTTTGAGCTGGTGGAAGAGGGAAGGAGTCTGGTGACAGTGGTGGATGATTTTGCCGTGGTCGTTGCAGATGAGCCATGGGTTGCTGCCGCCAATGATGGAGTCGGAGTAAATGGGGTGTGAGGGGCGGTCGAGGAGGAGTTGCTGATAGCGCTGGCGCAGGTGAGGGGCAAACAGGTTAAGGAGGGCGCGTTCGTCGGATTTGTAGCGGGTTTTGCGGGCAACATGGAGGAGGCCTGCGGTGGTTGACTGGGGGCCAAAATAGTTGATGGATAAGTCGTGGTGAAGACCGAGTGGGTCGCAGAAGGTTTGGCAGATGACGCTGCTTTCAAATCTCTTGGGGGGGATGAGATCCTGAAGGCCAACCGGGCATTGGGCATGAAGATAGGATCCGTTCAAAAAACACGGTTCGTCAAAAAACTTCGGGACGTAGGCTGCGGAGTTGACGAAAATATGATCGCAGGGTTCGCTCAAGACGCTGTCCATGCGTTTGGTGATGGTGTTGTAAACGCCGAGTCCGGCAAGTTCGAAGGCAATGAGGGGGCGCAGCAGTTCGAAGATTTTGGATGGGAAGGTGTGGAGGTCGAGTGGCTCATGGAGTTGCAAAACGGCATGATTTAATGCGCTGATCTGCTTGTAGGAAAGGCTCGCCATATTAGCTTTGCTTATCAAGAAATAGCGGAAATTTGGCGCTGCTGTCAAGATGCACATAGGTCTAGTGACCTATTTCATTGTTTGGTCCCGCAGGCGATAAAGGGAAATGATGAAACGCACACGATTCGGTCAGGCGGGCGGGGTGGTTCTGGTTGCTGGCGAGATGCATTCTAAAAACCGGAGCACGGAGGAGGTGCCTCATGAAGCGGAGGTCAGGGTGAATCGCGAGCAGGGACGCAGCCGGTGGATTCTGTGTCTGGTGATGCCGATTGCTTTGGGATTGCTGGCCCACGGGATGGCGAGTGGCCAGTCGGTTTGGAATGCGGGGTCGGCGGATTGGTTTGTTGGGACAAACTGGACGCCGAACGGCGTTCCTGCGCTGGGTGATTCGGTGACCATTGACAACGGTGGTATGGCAATGATTGGAGCTGTGGGTGCTGAGGCGGGAACGACTTTTGTGGATGATGGACAGATTTTGGTCAGTGCAGGCGGGGGATTGACGACCAACGGGGTGACTTTTCTGGGCAATGTGGCCGACTTGACGGGGGTGCTGGTAGTGAATGGGGCGGGAGCAAACTGGAAAGGTGCGGGGATCTATGTGGCGAGGGAAGGGAATGGAGTTTTTCAGGTTTCGGATGGCGGGACGGCGGAGAATTTTTTTGTGGCGATCGCGGATTCATCTGACTCTTTTGGAACGGCGATTGTGACAGGGGCGGGATCGACGTGGACAACGTTGTCGGTCGAGGTGGGGCAGGGTGGGGAGGGGCGGCTGAATATTGAAAACGGGGGGGTGATGACGTCAGATGCGTCGGTGGTGGAGACGAGGATCGGGTATGGTGATGGATCGAAGGGAACGGTGCTGGTTGATGGTCCGGGTTCCAACTGGACGATCAATGGTGGACCGATGATCCTTGCGGATCGTGGGGAGGCTTTGATGACGGTGAGCAACACGGCGACGGTGATTGTGGATGGCGAAGTTTTTATTGGCCTGCGGACTGGCAACCAGAGTGAGGGGAATGGGGTGTTGGATGTGGAGAGCGGGGGAATGTTTACGAGTGGGGCGGGGATCACGATTGGTGGGGATGATGTGGTGAATGGGACGACGGGCGGGGATGGGGAGATGAGAGTGACGGATGCCGGGAAGGTGGTGTCTGGCGGCGCGAGTTTTATCGGGCGTTCGGAAGACTCGGTGGGGTTTGTGCAGGTGTCGGGGGTGGGATCGTCCTGGGTATTGGGTGGTGGGGGTGGGGCTTTGACGATTGGGGAGGAAGGCCGGGGAGTGTTGTCGGTGGACAACGAGGGTCTGGTGCGGAGTGGGTCAACGACATTGGGTGGGGAGTTGGGCGCGATTGGCAGTGGGTTTGTGACGGGAGCCGGGTCATTGTGGGAGGTGTCGGGCGCGCTTGTATTGGGCGATGGGGGGCATGGGATTTTCAACGTTGTGGAGGGGGCGAAGTTGACGGCAGCTTCGGGTTTGTTTGGGGCGCAGGTGGGGTCCGAGGCTTATGGAAAGGTGAGTGATGCGGGGTCGCGGTTGGAGATTGCAGGGAATTTGGTGGTGGCTGAGTTGAGCGCTATGGCGGGATTGGAGGCGATGGACGGGGGGGGGGTGTCCGTGGGGATGAATCTGGGGATTGGAAATGGGGCGGGCAGCGACGGATATATGTTTTTGTCGGGGCAGGCTACGGAGGGTCAGGTGGCAGGCACGGCAACGATTGGACGGCAGGGGAATGGCCGGTTCACCATTGGGACAGGCGCAAGGTTGACGACTGGGTCGGCGATCATGGGTGAGTTGGATGGTTTTTCCAGAGGAATCATGGTGGGAGAGGGGGCTGAATGGGTGGTGAACGGCGACATGGTGTTGAGCGATGTGAACAGTGAGGCACAGTTGGTGCTTTTGGATGGTGCAGAAGTTTCGACCACTGGATTTGCAGTAATCGGGAGGGGAGCAGATTCCGATGGCTTGGTGAGGGTAGAAGGACTGAATTCGGAGTGGACGATTGGAGGTTACCTCGGTGTGGGTGATGCCGGAGTTGGGCAGTTGAATGTTAAAGATGGGGGATTTGTCAGCGCGGCGGGGACGACTGTTGGCGTGCAAGCGGGAGGAGATGGAGGAATACTGGTGCAGGGAGCGACTTCATCAATGGAGGTCACCGATTTGACCGTTGGTTTGGCGGGTGCGGGAGAGGTGTCGATTGTTGACGAGGCCGCGATGGCGGCGAGTGGCAATGTGCTGGTGGGGGGCGATGCGTTGGGTGAGGGGACATTGATGGTAGCCAACGGAGGCACTTTTTCGAGTGCATCAATGGTGGTGGCTAACGCGGCTGGAAGCACAGGTGAGGTGGTGATTGGGGACGGTCTTGCTCCTGGTGTCATTGACACACCGGTCATTACTGGTGGGGCGGGAGACGCTTCGGTGACCTTTAATCACAATTCCGCTGGGTATGTTTTTGATCCGTTGTTGACGGGAAATCTCGATGTGTTTTTTGAGTCGACTGGAACCACCATTTTTGATAATGCGAACACTTATGTCGGGTCGACAACCGTGGCCAGTGGTCAGGTGGTGACACTGAACAGCAATGCATTTGGAACCGGTCCCTTGTTGTTGAATGGCGGGGTGCTGGCACCGCAGGGATTGTTGCAGGTGGACTCGTCGGTGTGGAGTGGCGGTCAGTTGTTTTTGACTCCGGCGATTGGAGACCAGCTTCAGGTGGTGCAGAGTTTTAATAATGGAGGTGGTGGAGAATTTTTGATTGGGGTTCCGGGGCTTGAATTGACGACTTATGATTTGGTGACGTTTGCGACCAGTGATTTTACCGAGGACCAGTTGAGTGCGGTGTTTGACATCCAGAATGTGGAGTTCGACTACGATTTATTGCTCACACCGGACCGGGTGCAGTTGACAATTTTGGGAGCGACAGCGACGGGTGAAATTCTACAAAACAGTGCGCCGGTGCTGATCCCTACGTTTGCGGATTTCATTGTGAACGGGCAGGTTCGGACGGGGGAGTTGGATGAGAATAACACGATTCGTTCGCTCATCTTTTTGTCGGGTAGCAGGCTGCAGGTTTACAATCAACTGACGGTGAGCAGCGGAGAGTTTACCGTGGTGAGTGGTCGTTCAGTGGTGCAGGGTGGGACGGTATTTGTGCCGGGCGAATTTTACAAGTTGGGAGCAGGGACTCTGGATGCGCGTTCAAGTTTTGTGGTTGCCGGGAACAGTTTTATTCGCAGTGGTGCACTGGCGGTAAACGGCACTTTTCAGACGCCATTGCTGGTGGTGTCTCCTGGAGGAACGTTGATGGGTGAAGGTCTGGTGATTGGTAATGTCTTAAACAGTGGAACGGTTGCTCCGGGAAACTCCATTGGGGAGCTTGCGATTTTGGGGGATTATCGGCAGACCAGGCAGGGGACTTTGCAGATAGAGGTGGGCAGTGTGAATCGTCATGATGTGCTGTCGGTCAGTGGACTGGCGGACTTGGACGGCACTTTGGAAATTGCTTCGCTGGGTTATCGTCCCAAGTATGGTGATCAGGTGCCGTTTCTCAGGGCGGGTCGGATTACGGGCACGTTCGATGAAATTTTGATGCCGGATCCTGAGGTGAAGCGTGGTCGGTTTTTGAATTTAGGCAATGTGGGCGTTTTGCTGGTGGCACCAACGAGTTATACATTGGTGGCGGAGACGCATAACCAGACGAGGGTGGCCGCGGCGCTTGATGAATGGATTGGCATTGAGAGCGGGGACGTTGGATCGGTGACCTTGGCTTTGGATCTGTTGCGCGAGGAGCAATATCCCCAGGCATTTGAGGCGATCATGCCGGGTTTTTATGACGCGGCGTTGAGCACGGCAATTGAATTGAGCCATGGTCAGGGGCAGTTGTTGCATCAACAGTTGAGTGCGCGTCGAATTGGCGATCGGTTGAAGAACAGGCCGGTGTTGGCGGCTTCTTCAACGGACTCCGGGAAAGGGGCGAAGTTGGTGAAGCATGCGATCAAGCAGGTGGCCCAGGTGGATGAGAATGAATACCGCTGGAGTGCCTGGATGCAGGGCAGCGGACTGTTCAGCAGAGGCGGACTCTCCCTCGTCCCTGGCGAAAACTTTGAATCCGGCACCTTCATCACCGGAGCCGACTACGCGCTTTCCGATCAATTCGCCCTCGGCATCTTCGCCGGCTACAGTGAAGGTTGGGGCGACTACGACAACGGCGGCGAGATCGATCTCGAGCGGATCCTTTTCGGCACCTACGCCACTGTCGATATCGGCAATTTTTATCTCAACACCGCCCTTGGCATCGGCACCGTTGACTACGACATCAACCGTCCCATCCAGTTCGCCACCCTCAACCGCAGCGCCGGCAGCGAACCCGATGGCCACGAGTTCTTCGCATTGCTTGGTGGTGGCTACGACTTCCGTCGCGGCAACTGGACTTTCGGCCCCCAAGCCAGCCTGCAATACAGCAAGGTTTCCCTCGACAGCTTCACTGAAAGCGGAGCCGACAGTCTCAATCTGCGCATGAATGATCCCGATTCCGACAGCCTGCGAAGCTACCTCGGTGCCCGCGTGGCCTACACCATAAAGGCCACCGACCGCGTCGCCATCATTCCTGAACTGCGCGCCTTTTGGCAGCATGAATTCCTTGATGGCGACGAACTCAACGCCAGCCTGGATGGCGGTAGTGGCCCTGACTTCGCTTATGAAAGCGAACGCGACGACAAGGACGCCCTCTTCGTCGGAGCCGGACTCGGACTGCAAGTTGGCCCAAGATTCTACGCCAACCTGTATTACAACGTCGACCTCGGCCGCAATGATCCGAATCACAACATCAGCATCAGCGCCACCATTCGATTCTGATTACGGAATGTGGAAGGCTCGTCTCGAGCCTTACGGATGGGATGAAAGGCCCGGGACGAGCCTTCTACTTTATTTAACCGATCAAGACAACGGAGGCGGCGGCGGATTGAGCGGTGTGAGTAAGGCTGACGAAGCTTTGTTGGACACCAAGGGCGGCGGCTCGTTCGGCGGCGGCGCCGTGAAGATGAAGGATGGGTTCGCCGGAGGGTTCGCGAAGGACCTCAATGTCCTTCCAGGAGATGCCCTGGGCGAAGCCGGTGCCGAGGGCTTTGGCGGCGGCTTCTTTGGCGGCAAAGCGGGCGGCGTAATGAAGTGGGGCGGTCACAGAGCCGTTGCAGTAGGCGCATTCGGCTTCGGTGAAGGTGCGATCGGTGAAGCGTTCGCCGTGTTTTTCCAGCATGACGCGAATGCGTTCTACATCCACCAGATCAAGGCCGAGGCGGAACACTTTCATGAAGGTCACGCCTGGTAGGTCTTCATCACGATGAGCATCTCGCCGATGGCGCGGCGCAGACCAACGGTGATGGAGCGTGAGATGAGGTGATGGCCGATGTTGAGTTCGGCGAGGTGAGGGACGGCGAAGAGGTCGCGCAGGTTGTCGGTGGTGAGTCCGTGACCAGCATTGACCTGAAGGCCGAGGCTTTGGGCCAGGGTCGCGGCGGCGGCAAGGCGGGCGACTTCGACATTGCGTTCGTCGCCTTGATAGTTGGCGAAGGTGCCGGTGTGGAGTTCGACCATGTCGGCTCCGCAATCGGCGGCGGCGTAGATGTGGTCGAGGATGGGATCGACGAAGAAGCTGACGAGGGTGCCGTTTGCCTTCAAGCGGGCGGTGGTTTGCGTCAGGGATTCAAGATGGTTGATGACGTCGAGTCCGCCTTCGGTGGTGATTTCTTCGCGGTTTTCGGGAACCAGGCAGGCGAAGTCGGGTTGGATTTCGAGGGCAATGTCGAGGATCTCGGGCGTGTTGCCCATCTCGAGATTGAGCTTCACGAGGAGCTCTTTTTTGAGGAGGTAGACATCGGCGTCCTGAATGTGGCGGCGGTCGGCGCGGAGGTGGAGGGTGATCGAGTTGGCTCCTGCCGCTTCGACCTCGCGGGCGGCGGCGAGAAGGTCGGGCTCGGCGTTGTGGACGTCGGGCATTTTCGCATAGCGGGCCTGACGCAGGGTGGCGACGTGGTCGATGTTGACCCCGAGGTGAAGCATGGTGGCGAGGGGATTGATTAAATTAGTGTTTGAAGTGGCGGACCTTGGTGAAGACCATGGCCATTTTGCGCTCGTTGGCGGCGTCGATGACTTCCTGGTCGCGCATGGAGCCACCGGGTTGGATGGCGCTGGTGGCACCGGCTTCAGCGGCGGCAATGAGGCCGTCAGCAAAGGGGAACATGGCGTCGGAACCCACGGCGCTGCCCTGGAGGGAGAGTCCGGCTTCCTTGGCTTTCCAAACGGCGATGCGGCACGAGTCCACACGGCTCATCTGGCCAGCGCCGATGCCGAGGGTGCGGTCGGAAGAGGCGAAGACGATGGCGTTGGACTTGACGTGTTTGACGACGCGCCAGGCGAAGCGCATGGCTTCGATTTCGTCTTTGGTGGGGGGACGTTGGGTGACGACTTTGTCTTCGATGCCATCGAGGCCGAGAGCTTTGTAGTCGCTGTCCATGACCATGATGCCGCCGGGGGCGGAACGGATGGTGGGTTGTTTGAGGGCTTCCTCGACGCCAGGAAGCATCTCGATGAGGCGGAGGTTTTTCTTTTTCTGGAGATGGGCACGGGCGTCGGCTTCGTATTCGGGTGCGATGATGACGTCGGTGAAGATTTCGCCGATGACTTTCGCGAGGGCGAGGGTCATGGGACGGTTGGTGACGATGACACCGCCGAAGGGGGCTTGGCGGTCGGTTTCGAAAGCTTTTTCCCAAGCTTCGCGCAGGTCTTCGTCGGCACAACCAACGCCGCAGGGGTTGGTGTGTTTGAGGATGGCGACGGTGGGGCGGCGGAACTCGAGGGCGATGGCGGCGGCGCTTTCGATGTCGAGGATGTTGGTGTAGCTGAGGTCCTTGCCGTGAAGTTTCTCGAAATAGTCACCGAAGTTTCCGTAGAGTGAGGTGGCCTGGTGCGGGTTGTCACCGTAGCGCAGTTCGCTGTAGAGGGGGAGGCTGAGGTTGAAGGTTTTGGCGCACTCCTGTTCGTTGTTGAGGTAGCGGGCAATGGCGGCGTCGTAGTCGGCAGTGCGTTGGAAGACCTTCCAGGCGAGGCGTTCGCGGGTGGAGAGTTTGGTGTCGCCGTCGTTTTCTTTGATCTCGGCGAGGACGCTGTCGTAGTCGGCGGGGTCGGTGATGACGGTGACCGCAGAGTAATTTTTGGCGGCGGAGCGCAGCATGGAAGGGCCGCCAATGTCGATGTTTTCGATGGCCTCTTCGAGTTCAACGCCGGGTTTTGCGATGGTTTCTTCGAAGGGGTAGAGGTTGACGACAACGAGGTCGATGGGCGGAATGTCGTGTTTTTTGGCCTGTTTTTCGTGTTCAGGCAGGTCGCGGCGTTGAAGGAGACCGCCGTGGATGCGTGGATGGAGGGTTTTGACGCGACCGTCGAAGCATTCGGGGAAGCCGGTGTAGTCGGAGACTTCGATGACGGCGATGTCGTTGGACTGGAGGAATTTGGCGGTGCCGCCGCTGGAGAGAAGTTCGACGCCGAGGTCAGCAAGCCCTTTGGCAAATTCGGCGAGGCCCGACTTGTCGGACACGGAAAGGAGCGCACGTTTGATGCTCATCAAGATTTAATGAATAAATGGTGTTTCGTTGGCGAGCAGTTGAACTTACGGGGATTTGGAGGTGTGCAAAGGGAAATATGAGCAGGGGGAAGGGATAAGAGAAAAGGTGTAAGTGATTTTAGGCTCCTGATCCGAGGGTGCGGAGGAGGTGGAAGGGGTAGAGGCCGGTGTTGTGGCCGTCGGAGAATCGGAATTGAATGGCATAGTTGCCGACGATGTTCCACCCTTTGACGGTGACGCCGGGGTATTCTTTTTGAGTGGTGCCACCGTAGGTTTTGCCGAGGAGATCCTGTTCGCCGGTGTTTTCCGCGCTTGGGGAGGCGGCACGAAGTTTTTCCATGGAGATATATGTCTCAGTGCTGTCGGACCAGAGGATGGCGATTTCGTTTCCGATGGCGGCAATGTTGGAGGGGATCATGGAGAGATGGTGTGGTGGTTTGGGGCGGTTGGCAATGGCCGCTGTGGTGATCGGTGCCGGTCCGAAACTAACTCATCAAGGGGTCACGGAGTCGATGTTACGTGCGGCTTTGAATGAACCGGAATCACTCTGCCTACAAGCAGGTGGGACCCCCGTGAAATCAAGGTGAAGAAGAATGGCCGAAGAGCGGAAGGAAATCCACGCGCTCCCATCGACTTGATTGATTACCAGCGGATGACGGTGCTGGCCCAGGTGAATCCGCCTCCAAAGGCGACCAGCAGGATGATGTCGCCTTTTTTCATGCGGCCCTGACGGTTGGCTTCATCAAGGGCCACGGGAATGGTGGCGGCGCTGGTATTGCCGTATTTGTCGACATTGACGAAGGCTTTTTCGGGGGGGAGCCCGAGGCGTTCAGCGACGGCGTTGATGATGCGAAGGTTGGCCTGGTGGGGGACGACGAGATCGATGTCGGCGGTGGTCAGACCTGCCTCAGCGAGGGCTTTGTTTGCGGCGTCGAGCATGCAGGTGACGGCGTGCTTGAAGGTTTCGCGGCCTTCCATGTGAATGATGTTCGGCTGGGCAGGATCTGCGGGCGTGATGACTTTGAGGAGGTTTGAATGGTTGCCATCGGAGGCCATGATGCTGGAGAGCACGCGCCCGGGTGCGTCGGCATTGTCCTCGGAACGGATGATGGCGGCTCCGGCGCCGTCGCCGAAGAGGACGCAGGTGTTGCGGTCTTTCCAGTTGATGAGGGGGGAGAGCTTTTCTGCACCAATGATGAGGGCCGTTTTGCGGGTGCCGTCGTTGAGATAGTGGCGGGCGGTTTGAAGGGCGAACAGGAAACCGGAGCAGGCGGCGCTGATGTCGAATCCGACGGCATTGATGGCTCCAATTTTTCTTTGCACGAGGCAGGCGGTGGCGGGGAAGACCATGTCGGGAGTGACGGTGGCGACAATGATGAGATCGATCTCTTCCGCAGTGACTCCGGCCATCTCCATGGCGCGCAGTGAGGCGGTGGCGGACATGTCGCTGGTCATTTCGCTTTCGGCAGCGATGCGTCGTTCGCGGATGCCGGTGCGGGAGGTGATCCATTCATCAGAAGTTTCGACCAATTTTTCAAGGTCGGCATTGGTCATGATGTGTTCGGGCATGTAACTGCCGGTGCCGAGGATGCTGCAGGCGCAGGGATTAGACATGAGAGAGGGCGTAGGAGGCAATGGCGGCCTCAATGTGAGGGTTGACTTGATGTTCGACGGCTTCGCTGGCGACGCGAAGGGCGTTCATGATGGCGATGGGAGAGCTGCTGCCGTGACCGATGATGACGGTGCCGCGCAGGCCGAGGAGGGGGCTGCCGCCGTAGGTTTCGTAGCTGCCGCGTTTTTTCACGGTGCGGAAGGCTTCCTTGGCGAGGAGGGCACCCATTTTTCGAATGGGTTTGGCTTCAATCTCCTTTTTGAGCCATTTGAACATGATTTTGGCCGTGGCTTCGCAGCTTTTGAGGACGACATTGCCGGTGAAGCCGTCGCAGACGATGACGTCGAGCGGGGTTTCAAAGATGTCGTGGCCTTCGACATTGCCTTTGAAATTGATGGGTGCCTTGCGGAGAAGGGTGAAGGCGGCCTTGGTGAGGTCGTTGCCCTTGTAGTCTTCTTCGCCGACGGACATCAGGCCGATGATGGGGTTTTCTCGACCATGGACGTGCCTGGTGTAGACGGAGCCCATCAAGGCGTATTGGACGAGATGGTTGGCTTTGGCGTCGGGATTGGCTCCCGCATCGAGCAGGTAGCAAACGCCGTTTTCATTGGGCATGGGGCTGGCGATGCCGGGGAAGTCGACGCCTTCGAGTCGACCGAGCATGAGGGTGGCGGCGGTGACGGCGGCTCCGGTGTGGCCGGCGCTGACGACAGCCTGGCATTCGCCGGATTTGACCAAGTTGACGGCGACGGTGATGGAGGAGTTTTTCTTCTTACGGACGGCGTCGAGTCCGGAGTCGGCCATTTCAACCACTTGGGTGGCTTCGACGATCTCGATGCGGTGCCGCTGACCGACTTTCTGGTGGTCAAGTTCGCGCTTGAGGAGGTCGGTGGGACCGGTGAGGTAAAATTTTTCGATCTGCGGGAGAGCATCGAGGGCGAGCTTAAGGCCGCCGATAGGATTTTGTGGGGCGATGTCACCGCCCATCGCGTCGAGGACGATTTTCATTGAGAACGGGTGGCGTTGAAGCGGAGGGCTAAGAACATGGGCGTCGCGGGAACAGGGAGAGTTTGGCGGTTATTTACGACGATGGGAAGGGAGGGGCATTGAACGGCTGCTGGGTTGCGTGTTCAAGTTTTTTGTCTCGGTAGACGATGGTTTTTGTGTAGGGGGCGGAGGGGAGGTGGTAGAATGGGGGAAAGGTTGAAAGCTAGCTGGACGAGTCGAGTGACAGAATGGGGGCGTCTAGGGTGAGGTGAGCGGGGAGACGTCCGGAGACAGGCAGAATGCCTGTCACACCCACAGGCTGCAAGCCTGTGTCACGGCCTGAGTGCAGAACAAAAATCCCTGGGTGACAGGGCACCACAGGGATTCAGAAAGATTGGGAGGACGAGGGGGGAATTAACCCGCTGCGTCGACGTCGAGCACCTGACGATCGCCATAATAGCCACAGGAAGGGCAGGCGATGTGGGAGGGGACGGCTGCGCCGCATGAGGAGCAGGTTTTAAGCTTGGGAGCTTTCCACTGGGTGGCGCCACGGCGAAGTTTTTGGCGGCTTTTGGATTGACGACGTTTCGGGACGGCCATGGGTCAGGATTGTTTCGGTTGTTTGAATTGGTCTAGGGCCTCCCAGGCATTGCCGCGTTGGTCGGGATCAAGGTCGTCAGAAAGGGGTTCCTGATTTGGCTCAAACCGTCCCTCTGCAGGGCACTCACGGGGTGAAACGGTGCTGGTCTCACAACGTGGGTAGTTCGGAAGGGCTAACAAGATGTCTTCTCTTAGGGTGTTCGTCAAGTCGAATGGAAGATCATTTTTGAGAACGACATCGTGGAAGTAGGGGGAGAGGCGGATTTCGGTAAGGAAGTTCTCGGCGCAGCGACCACATTGGAGTTGAAAGGTGGCGGCGATTTCGCCGGTGACGATGAGGCCTTCGTCATCGCGCTGGACGTCGAGCTCGTAGGTGAGAGGCGTTTGCGGGCTGACGCTTTGGTCGTTTTCAATCTGGATGAGGTCGATGGAGAGTTGACCTTCGAGTTGCAGGCCGTCGGAGGGCATGCGTTTGGGTTCGATGAGGAGAGGGGACATTTTGAAAGGATAAAGGATAAAGGATAAAGGCAAAAGGGGGGAGTGAAATGAGGAGATGGGAGGAGGGGACGGCGCTGCTTTTCGGCGAGGTAGGGGGCTAGATTATGAGTTTGGCTTTTAGTGAGGATACGACATTCGGGGGAACGAAGGTGGTGACGTCGCCGCCGAGGCGGGCGATTTCTTTGACGATGCGGGAGCTGATGTAGGTGAGTTCTTCGCGGGGGGTGAGGAAGATGGTTTCGACGCGGGCGTCGAGTTTGCGGTTCATGAGGGCCATTTGGAATTCGAATTCGAAGTCGGAGATGGCGCGGAGCCCCCGAACGACGGCCTGGGCGTTGTGTTCGCGGGCAAATTTGACCAGGAGACCTTCAAAAGGGAGGACGCGGACATTGGTGAGTTGGTTGTCGCGGACGGTTTGTTCGATCATTTGAACGCGTTCATCCATAGTGAAGAGGCTGGATTTGGCGTTGTCACGGGCAATGGCGATGATGAGTTCGTCGAAAAGGTTGGCGGCGCGCTGCAGCACGTCGAGGTGACCGTTGGTGATGGGATCGAAGCTGCCGGGGTAGATGCCTGTGCGCATGGCGGGGAGTGTAATGTGGTGTGTCTTTGCTGGAAAGTGGAATCAGTTTGTGCAACTTGAAGAACATGCAAGCGCTGGAACCGCGACTCCTCATCAATGCTTATTGCAACGGCATCTTTCCCATGGGGATGGAGAACGGTCGGCTGACGTGGTTTTCGCCCGATCCACGGGGAATCATTCCGGTGGAAGCGTTCCATGTGCCGAGGAGTGTGCGGTCGGAATTGCGGAAGAAGAACTTTGAAGTGCGGGTAAACACGTCGTTTGGCGAGGTGTTGCGGGCCTGTGGGAAGAGGAAGGAGACGTGGATTACACCGGAGATCATTCAGAGTTATGAACTGCTGCATCAGTTGGGGCTGGCGCATTCGGTGGAGACGTGGGATGACGGATTTTTGGTGGGCGGACTTTATGGCGTGTGTGTGGGCGGGGCTTTTTTTGGGGAGTCGATGTTCAGTCGGGTGGAAGGGGGCTCGAAGGCGGCATTGGTTTGGCTGATGCAGCATTTGCAGAAAAAGGGCTTCTTGTTGCATGACACGCAGTGGACCACGGATCACCTGGCGATGTTCGGTGGCGTGGAGATTGCCAGGGAGGAGTATCTGCGGTTGCTGACCCAGGCGGTGGCTTTGGAGGTGAAGTTCGCGGGGGAGTGACGGAGGTTGAGGGGGGATTTTTCAACCACAGATGAACACAGATTAACGAAGATAATTACAGATAGGGAGGTGGAGGGATTGGTGACGATTTAGTAACGGACGGAAACGATTCGGATTTTGACGAATCGGTAAATCCCGATATGAATTTTGGCATGAAAAGACAGGTGGCGGTGGCTCATGCGTTGGGGGATGAAACCCGCTGGAGAATTGCGGCTTTGATGGCGCAGGAAGCGCTGTGCGTTTGTGAGCTGGTGGATATTTTGGATCTGGCGCAGTCGACGGTGTCGAGTCATTTGCAGGTGATGCGCAAAGCGGAGATGGTAACGATGGAGAAGGCGGACAAGTGGGTTTATTATCAGCTGTCGCGGGAGGTGTTGCCGGTTTGGAAGGCGATGCGGGGGCTGGATGACGAGAAGGTGGACCGGGTGCTGGAACGGGATGCGAAGCGGGCGGTGGCGAGGCTGGCGTTGCGCGGACAGAGCGAATGCAAGGGGCCGAGGAAGAGTATTCCGCCGGTTCACAAAGTGGCGAAGCGGGCGTGTGTGGGTTGCTGATTTTTCAACAGACTAACTTGATAAAATTATGGCGATACGAATTGGCATCAATGGTTTTGGGCGGATGGGAAGGCTGGCATTTCGGGCGGGGTGGGAATGGCCGGAGATTGAGTTTGTGCATGTGAATGAAATTGGCGGGGATGCGGGGACTTCGGTGCATTTGTTGGAGTTTGATTCGGTCCATGGTCGTTGGGCGAAGGAGATTGCGGGTGAGGGAGATCGGATGGTGGTGGATGGGAGGGTGGTGACGCATTCGAGTGAGAAGGATTTTCGAAAGGTGCCGTGGAAGGAGTTGGGGGTGGATGTTGTGTTGGAGGCGAGTGGGAAATTTCGCAAGATGGAGGAGTTGCAGGGGTATCTGGATGACGGGGTGAGGAAGGTGATTGTGGCGGCACCGGTGAAGGGGGAGGCGCTGAATGTGGTGATGGGGGTGAATGATCATTTGTATGAGGCGACGAAGCATGAGGTGCTGACGGCGGCGTCCTGCACGACGAACTGTCTGGCACCAGTGGTGAAGGTGGTGCATGAGGGCATTGGGATCCGGCATGGGATGATCACGACGCTGCACGACATGACGAACACGCAGTCGATTTTGGACACGCCACACAAGGATTTGAGGAGGGCGCGGGCGTCGAGTTTGTCGTTGATTCCGACCACGACGGGTTCGGCGACGGCAATTGGGATGATTTTTCCAGAGTTGTTGGGGAGACTGGATGGGGTGGCGGTGCGGATTCCGTTGTTGAATGCTTCGCTGACTGATTGTGTGTTTGAGATGGAACGGGAGACGTCGGTGGAGGAGGTGAACGGGTTGTTGAAGGCGGCGTCGGAGGAGGGGACGTTGAAGGGGATCTTGGGGTATGAGACGCGGCCGTTGGTGTCGGTGGATTACAAGGATGATCCGAGGTCGTCGATTGTGGATGCGCCATCGACGATGGTGACGAACGGGACGCAGGTGAAGATTTTGGCGTGGTATGACAATGAGTGGGGATATGCGAACCGGTATGCGGAGCTGGCCAGGAAGGTGGCGATATCGCTGTGATGAAGGCGGGAGATTTGAAGAATGGTCAGCGCAATTATGCGGTGGTGACGCTGGCGTATTGGGCGGACACGCTGGCGGACGGGGCGATCAGGATGCTGGTGTTGTTTTATTTTTATCAGTTGGGGTATTCGGCGTTGCAGGTGGCGTCGTTGTTTTTGTTCTATGAGATTTTTGGGGTGATCACGAATTTGTGCGGCGGGTATTTGGGGGCGCGATTTGGTTTGAAGAGCACGTTGTTTTTGGGGTTGGGGACGCAGTTGGTGGCGTTGGGGATGCTGGGGTTCATGCCGGCGGCGGGGTTGACGGTGGTGTATGTGATGGCGTCGCAGGCGTTGTCGGGGATCGCGAAGGATCTGACGAAGATGAGCAGCAAGAGTGCGGTGAAGCTGGTGGCGGGGTCGAGTGAGGGGCGGTTATACAAATGGGTGGCGGTGCTGACGGGGAGCAAGAATGCGTTGAAGGGAGTGGGGTTCTTTTTGGGGGCGTGGATGCTGTCGTTTTTTGGGGTTCAGACGGCAGTATGGACCTTGGTGGGGGTGGTGTCGGTGGCGATGGTGGCGGCGGGGGTGTTGGTGAAGGGCGGGTTGGGGGTGGCGGACAAGAAGGCGAGGTTTCGGCAGTTGTTTTCGTCGCGGCGTGAGGTGAATGTTTTGGCGGCGGCGCGGTTGTTTTTGTTTGGGGCGCGGGATGTGTGGTTTGTGGTGGCGGTGCCGGTGTTTTTGTCGTCGGTGTTGGGCTGGCCATTTTGGAAGTCGGGCGGGTTCATGGCGGCGTGGGTGATTGGTTATGGGATGGTGCAGGCGGCGGCGCCGATGTTGGTGGGTCGGGGTCGGGTGCAGCCGCATGGGGGGACGGCGGTGGGGCTGGCGTTTTTGCTGGCGGTGTTTCCGGCGGGGATTGCGCTGGCGTTGTGGGGTGGGGTGGTGCCAGGGGTGGCGGTGGTGTCGGGATTGATTTTATTTGGGGTGGTGTTTGCGCTGAATTCGGCGGTGCATTCCTATTTGATCCTGGCGTATGCGGATGGGGACAAGGTGGCGATGAATGTGGGGTTTTATTACATGGCGAATGCCTGTGGGAGGCTGGCGGGGACGGTGTTGTCGGGCTGGGTGTATCAGATGGGAGTGGTGCGCGGGGAGTCGATGGGGCTGGTGTGGTGCCTGGCGGTTTCGACGGGGCTGGTGCTGGCGGCGGGGGGGTTGGCGCTGGGGTTGCCGGGGGTTGAAAGAAAAAGGATGAAAGAGGTGCATCTTTCATAACGAAGATTAACGTAACGAATAATGTCGTTATGAAGAATCTGGTCAACTGTTGTCATGCTTTCGCGGATGAGACGCGCTGGAGGATGGTGCAGTTGTTGCTGGATGAGGCGCTGTGTGTTTGTGAGGTGGCGGATATTTTGAAGATGCCGCAGTCGTCGGCTTCGAGTCATTTGCAGGTGATCCGCAAGGCGGGGGTGCTGGAGAGTGAGCGGCGTGGTAAGTGGATTTATTATCGGGTGCAGCCGGGGCAGCGCAAGATGGTGCTGGCGATGGGCAAGTTTTTTGGGGTGTCGGTGGAGACGGATGCGGTGTTGCGGGGAGATGCGAAGCGAGCGGTGAAAAGGCTGGCGGAGCGGGAGTCGGCGTGTTGTCCGTTGCCGAAGATGCTGGCGTCGAAATAGGAATTTTATATTAACCAAACAAGGAGATCGACTGATGAAACTGATTGAATTTAAAGCGTTGCTGAGGCAGCATGTGGGGAAGAATTTTCAATTGCAGCTTCCGGATGGGGCACCGGTGCCGGTGTCGTTCCATGTGACGGAAGTGGGCAGGGTGCAGAAGACGTTCATTGATTGCGGGGGGACCTTGCGGGACCTGGTAACGTGTCAGTTGCAGGTGTGGGTGGGGGAGGATGTGGATCATCGAATCGAGGCGGGAAAGGCGGCGGCGATTCTGGACAAGGCGGCTTCATTTTTGAAGGACGAGTCGATGCCGGTGGAGGTGGAGTATGAGGACAGGGTGATTTCGCAATACACGATCGAAGGGCATGAGGCGAATGAGGCGGCGGTGGTGTTGAAGCTGGCGCACAAACATACGGATTGCCTGGCGAAGGAGCTTTGTGGGGTGCCGGGGCCGTCGTTGTCGCTGAAGGATCCGCGCAAGGTGGCGTGTTGTGGACCTGGGGGTTGCTGAGAATTAACCGGTGTTTTTATGAGTGAGAGTGTGGGTGGGAAGATGTCGTTCATGGACCGTTATTTGACGGTCTGGATTTTTGTGGCGATGGGGTTGGGGGTGGCGCTTGGGTCGTTGGTGATCGATGATCCAAAGGCGTTTTTCGAGCCGTTGTCGGTGGGGACGACGAATGTGCCGATTGCGATTGGGTTGATTTTGATGATGTATCCGCCGCTGGCGAAGGTGCGGTATCGGGAGTTGCCCAAGGTGTTTTCGGATGGGCGGGTGTTGACGTTGTCGCTGGTGCAGAACTGGTTGATCGGGCCGGTGTTGATGTGGGTGCTGGCAGTGGTGTTTTTGCGGGATATGCCGGAGTATATGGTGGGGTTGATCCTGGTGGGGATTGCGCGGTGTATTGCGATGGTGTTGGTCTGGAACGAGCTGGCGAAAGGGAGTCGTGAGTATGCGGCGGGGTTGGTGGCGCTGAACAGTGTGGCGCAGGTGTTGTTTTACAGTGCGTATGCGTGGTTGTTTATCACGGTGCTGCCGCCGTTGGTGGGGCTTGAGGGGGTGGTGGTGCAGGTGGAGATGAGGGAGATTTTCTGGAGTGTGATGATTTATCTGGGGATACCGTTTGCGGCGGGGGTGTTGAGCCGGGTGTTTCTGGTGAAGTGGAAGGGGGAGGTGTGGTATGAGGAGGTGTTTTTGCCGAGGATTTCACCGATGACGCTGGCTGCGTTGCTGTTCACGATTGTGGTGATGTTCACTTACAAGGGGGACGCGATGTTGAGGTTGCCGCTCGATGTGTTGAGGATTGCGGTGCCGCTGGTGATTTATTTTGGCGTGATGTTTTTGGTGAGTTTTGTGATGGCGGCGAAGTTGGGGACGGATTATCCGAGGTCGGCGAGTGTGGCGTTTACGTCGGCGGGGAACAATTTTGAGCTGGCGATTGCGGTAGCGATTGCGGTGTTTGGGATTGATTCAGGCGTGGCGTTTGCGGTGGTGGTGGGGCCGTTGATTGAGGTGCCGGCTTTGATCGGGCTGGTGCATGTTTCGTTGTGGTTGAAGGGTCGATTTTTTGTGGTGCGGTGAAGATTCAATCGACGAGAGACGTTGTGAGCATTCCGATGATATTGATTTTATGCACAGGGAATAGTTGTCGCTCGCAGATGGCGGAGGGCTTTTTGCGGGAAATGTTGGGAGAAGGATTTCGGGTGGCAAGTGCGGGGTCGAAACCGGCGGGGTATGTGCATCCGCTGGCAGTGCGGGCGATGGGTGAGTTGGGGATTGATCTTGGGGGTTTTGAGTCGAAGCATGTGGACGAATTTCGTGACGCGGGGGTGACGACGGTGATCACGGTATGTGGGCATGCGGATCAGGCTTGTCCGATGTTTCCCGGGAAGGTGCAGAGGCATCATTTTCCTTTTGATGATCCGGCGCATGCAACGGGGGATGAGGAGGAACAGATGGTGATGTTTCGTCGGGTGCGTGATGAGATTCGCGCGGTGTTTGGGGCTTATGCTGCGGGGAGGATGGATGAACGGGGGCTTGATGATGAACGCTCGTCTGATGGCGGGAAGGTCATTTGATCTGGAAGAAACCATGGCGGTGTATTGCAAACCATTGCAAATCGACGGAAACGATGGCAAACCATCGCACACATGAATCACGCTGTTGTTAGTTTGCTCAAGGAAGGCCGCCACAAGATGCGGGTGCATTTGATTGGGGTGGCAGGTTCGGGGATGAGCGGGCTTGCGCAGCTGTTGATGGAACTGGGGCATGCGGTGAGTGGGTCGGATCGGGTGAACACGAAGGAAACGCAGCGGTTGGAGAAGAATGGGATGGTGTTTCATTGTCCGCAGAGTGATCGCGAGGTGGAGGGGGCGGACATGGTGATTTATTCGAGTGCGGTGAAGCCGGGGAACCTGGCGTATGAGGCGGCATATCATCAGGGGATTCCGCTGGTGAGAAGGGCGGAGGCGCTGGCGGCGGTGATGGCACGCAAGCACGGGGTGGTGGTGGCTGGGACACATGGAAAGACCACGACGTCATCGATGACGGCGCACGTTTTACGGGTCGGGGGAATGCGTCCCTCGCATTATGTGGGGGCAGAGATTCCGATTTTAGGCAGCAATGCGCATTGGGATGATGAAGGGGATTTGTTTGTTGCGGAAGGAGATGAAAGCGATGGGACGCTGGTGAAGTTTGAGCCGCGGCATGCGATCATTTTGAACATCGAAGCGGAGCATCTGGATTTTTATGAGAACCTGGATGAAATCAAATTGGTGTTTCGTCAGTTGTTGGAGAAAACGAGCGGCTTGAGTGTGTATTGTGGCGAGGATGAGGTGGCGACGGAGCTTTGCAAGGGGCGGAGGAATGGGATCAGTTACGGCTGGAAGAAGGAGCATGATTTTTCGGCGGAGGTGCTTGAGCTGAGGCCGGCGCAGACGGTGTTTGATGTGTTTCACAAGGGCGAGTTGCTGGGGCGTTTGATGCTGGGGATACCGGGTCGGCACAACGTGTTGAACGCGCTGGCGGCGACGGGGCTGGCGTATACGGTGGGGGTTCCGTTTGAGAAAATTAAGACGGCACTGGAGTCGTTCCGAGGGGCGAAGAGGCGGTTTGAGTCGAAGTATGCGGGGTCGCATTTCCAGATTGTGGATGACTACGGGCATCATCCGACGGAGATCAAGGCGACGCTGGCGACGGCGAAGGCGCTGAATCCGAAGCGGATTGTGTGTTTGTTTCAGCCGCATCGGTATTCGCGGACGCAGTTGCTGAAGAAGGAGTTTGGCGAGGCGTTTGATGATGCGGACATGTTGTGTGTCACGGATGTGTATGCGGCGAGTGAGAAGCCTTTGCCGGGGGTGAGCGGGGAAACGATCATTGAGGAGGTGAAGGCGAGATCAACGATGGTTTGTCACAGCACGCCGAAGATGATGCAGGCGCGGGATTTGATCGGGAACAAGCTGCAGCCTGGGGATCTGTTGATTACCTTGGGCGCGGGCAACGTGCATGAGGTGGGAACGTGTCTGGCGCGAGATTTGAAGGTGGCGGAGCAGTTGCTGGACATTCTCAATGCGGAAGGTGGCGGGGTGGTGAAGTTGCATGAACCAATGAGCAATCACACGACGATCCGCATTGGGGGTCCGGCGCAGTTTTGGCTGGAGCCTAGAACGGTTAAGGGTTTTGTGGAAGTGGTGAAGTTTTTGCGGGGCGCGTTTATCCCGATTCGCGTGATCGGACGCGGATCGAATTTGCTGGTGAAGGATGGCGGGATTCGTGGGGCGGTGATTCATCCGAACAAGGGGGAGTTTGATGTGGTGGAAGTGCGTGGTGACAAGATCCATGCGGCGGCGGGCGTGAGGCTGAAGAAGATCGCGAGTGCGGCGCGCAATGCGGGATTGGCGGGGTTTGAGTGGATGGAGGGCATTCCAGGAAATCTCGGTGGGGCATTGCGGATGAATGCGGGCGCGATGGGCGTGCAGACGTTTGATCAGGTGGTGAGTGTGACGTTTTTGGATTCGATCGGGGAGCTGCGCGAGAAGTCGGTGAGGGAGATGGAGCATCACTATCGGAATGTGCCAGAGTTGGAGCAGCACTTTGCGGTGGGAGCCGTGTTGCAGGGCAAACCGGGACCGGTGGAGGCGATTGACGAATTGTTGCAGGCGTCGCAGCGCAAGCGTCGTTCAACGCAGCCGATTGGGGCGAGCGCGGGGTGCATCTTCAAAAATCCGAATGAGATTCCGGCGGGCAAGCTCGTGGATGAGCTGGGTTTGAAGTTGAAGGGTCATGGTGGGGCGGCGGTGTCGAAGGAGCATGGCAATTTCATTTTGAATGTTGGGGGGGCGAAGGCGCGTGATGTGCTGGATTTGATGGGGGACATCAAGCAGTCGGCATTGGAGCAGCGGGGGATTCTTTTGGAGAACGAGGTGCAAATCATTGGTGAGGATGATCCGCTTCCGCTTTAGGCGTTTTAGGGTTGCGTTTTGCGCAGGTTCCGGGCAAGGATTTACCGCCTGATGGCGTAAACGATAGGTGGCTGCCTTCTGAAGATGGTCTTCGGAGGACGGTTTTCCTTTGTCAGCTTGTTTTTGTTTTTATCATGACACCCGATTCCTCCCAAGACACCCTTGCCGCCGAACGCGAAGAGCTTCGTTCCATTCAAGCTGGCCCGGTTGGCAAGAAGTTTGCCTATTACATTTCCAAATCAGGCCCGGGTTGGTTGCAAGGGGCAATTACTTTGGGGGGCGGATCGCTGGCGGGTGCGATGTATTTGGGGATCATTGCAGGGAATGGCATGCTGTGGTTGCAGCCATTGGCGATGATCTTGGGAGTGATCATGCTGAGCGCAATTGCGTATGTAACTTTGTCGACGCAGAGGCGGCCTTTTGAGGCGATCAACAGTCATGTGAGCCCGGTGTTGGGCTGGGCGTGGTTGCTGGCGGCAATGATGGCGAACATTGTCTGGTGCATGCCGCAGTTCAATCTTTCGCGTGCGGCGATTCAGCAGAATCTGTTTCCGGCGATGGCCGATGCGGATGGCGGGGTCGGCGTGAAGAGCGTGATCATTTTGTTGGTGTTGCTGGTGGTGTCGTTTTTGATCAACATCTCCTACGAGAAGGGAAGCAAGGGGGTGAAGATGTTTGAGAACATCCTGAAGTTGATGGTGGGCGTGGTGGTGATTTCTTTCTTTGGTGTGGTGATGGCTTTGGCGTTTGGGGGACGGCTTGACTGGGGCGGGATGTTCAAGGGGATGTTTTTGCCGGACTTCAGTCTTGCGACCCAGCCGGCGATGGCGTTCCGTGAAACGATCGCGGCGACGGGTGAGTTTGCGGGTTATTGGACTGAAAAAATTTCAGGAGAGCAACGCGACCGGATGATGACGGCGTTCGGCACAGCGGTGGGGATCAACATGACGTTTTTGCTGCCGTATTCGATGTTACGCAAGCGCTGGGGGCAGGAGCATCGCGGGCTGGCGATTTTTGATTTGTCGCTGGGTTTGGTGATTCCTTTCGTGCTGGCAACGACTTGTGTGGTGATCGCGGCTGCTTCGCAGTTTCATGCGACAACAGGGGACATCTTTGAGGCGGACGGTCGCACGGTGCGTCCGGCGATGGTGAGGTCATTCAATGGACTGGCGGATGGTCGGGTGAAGGCGGAGGTCGGCGCGGAGACCTTTGCGGGACTCGATGAAGCGGCGCTCGTGCAGCGACGTGAGGCGCTTCCGGCGGCGGATCGTCAGCTTTCGGCGATGCTGGTGGGACGTAACAACTTCAATCTGGCGCAGGCATTGGAGCCGCTTACAAATCAGTTTGTGGCGCAGAAGGTGTTTGGTCTCGGAGTGTTGGGGATGGGATTGTCGACGATCATCATGCTGATGTTGATCAATGGATTTGTGTTCTGTGAGATGTTCAACAAGCCAGGACATCGGGGAATCCACCTGCTTGGCTGTGCGGTGTCCGGGGTGGGCGGCTTTTTCGGGCCGTTCATTTGGGGCAAGGGGGCGGCGGAGATCGCTCTGGCGGTGCCGACCTCGGTGATCGCGGGTTCGATGATTCCGATTGCGTATTTCACGTTTTTCCTGCTGATGAACTCACGCTCGTTGCTGGGGGATGCGATGCCGAAGGGCCGGTCGAGAGTGATTTGGAACTGCTTGATGTTGCTGGCGACGACGGTGGCCACGGTCGGGACCGTGTGGGTGTTGTTGGGCAAGGGCACGATGGGTCGGATTGGTTTGGTGGTGTTGGTCACGTTGCTGGTGATTGGGTTTGTCGGGTTTTTACGCAAAAACCGGGTGAGCGGTGCGGCCTAGGACTTGAGGGGAACCAAATATTGAGTGACGGCAACTGCGAAAGTGGTTGCCGTCTCTTTGCGTTTGTGGTTGGGGGTGAGGTCATGTCGCGACGCATTGTTGAGGTCTTTAACCGCTACGCATTTTATGGCGGCGAAGAGAAAGTGGCGGATCAGATTGCGGGTCATCTGACGCAGGATCACGAACTGCTGCGTTGTGGTTTTGACAGTCGCGAATGGATGGGAGAGGGGGCACCGGGAAAGTTGTCGCAAGTGAGGCGGCTATTTTATAATGGTGAAAGCCGGGAGAGGTTTGAGGCGGCGGTGAGGGAATTCAAGCCGGAGGTGGCGATGTTTCACAACGTTTATCCGGTGGGGTCGCCGTCGTTGTATCATGCGGCGCAGTTGAAGGGATTGCCGGTGGTGCAGTATGTGCACAATTTTCGACCGTTCTCGGTGGGGGGATCGCTGTATTTGAAGGGGAAGTTGATGCCGGGAGCGTTGAAGGGATCGTTTTGGCCAGAAGTGTTGAATGGAGCGTGGCAGGGATCGGTGTTGAAGTCGGCGCTGATGGCGCTTGCGTTGAAGCGGCTGAGGACATCGGGGTGGTTGGATCAAGTGAAGGTGTGGGTGTGCATTTCGGAGTTCATGCGTGACCGGTTTGCGGAAGCTGGGATCGACGAGAGGCGATTGGTGGTGCTGAAACACGCCTGGGAGCCGAAGGTGGTGGAGACGGGGATGGCTGAAGAAGGAGATGGGTATTTGTTTTTGGGAAGATTGGTGGAGGAGAAGGGGGTGAGGGTGCTTTTGGAGGCTTGGGAGCGGCTTTGGAAGGAAATGGGGGAGGCGACGCCGGAGTTATGGATTGGAGGGGAGGGACCGCTGGAGGATGAGGTGAGGGCAGCGGCGGCAGGGAATCCGCGGGTGAGATATTTGGGCATGTTGGCAGGGGATGAGAAGAGCCGAAGGCTGCGCGAGTGCAGGGCATTGCTGGCTCCTTCGGTATGGTGGGAGCCTCTGGGGCTGGTGGTTTATGAGGCGTATGAAGCGGGAAGGCCTGTATTGGCGGCGGCTTCGGGGGGATTGACGGAAACGGTGAAGGATGGGGTGACTGGCTGGTTGCATCCGGCGGGAGACGTGGGGGCTTTGGTGGACTCTGTGAGGGCAATGGAGCAGATAGGGGAAGAGGGGCGGTCGACGATGGGGAGGGAGGGGAGGAAGTGGCTGGAGGCGAACACGGGGGTGGAGGGGTGGAAACGGGAGATGGCGTTGATTTTGGAGAAGGCGATTGAGGGATGAGGGATGAGAGGTGGGGGCTGCGGAAGGTTGGGAGACGGGGAGACGTAGGTAGTAGGTGGGCGTTGGCGAAAGCGGCGCGGAGCGCCGCACTCCAAAAACAAAAAGCCGCTGCGGGTTAGGCAGCGGCTTTGGGGAAGAGATGGAAGTGGCGTTACTTGACCGGAGTCGCGTAAACGTGGGCTTCGATGTAGTGGTTCATTTCGTTGGCGGTGTTGCCATTGCTGTAGAAACGAACGTAACGGCCTTTGGCACCTTTGCCGTTAATGAGACGGCCGTGGTTGGTTTCAACGTAGGCTGGATCGCTGCCTTTGCCGAGTCCGGCGGTGTCGTCGTGGTCGTTGTTGTAAACGGTGGTGACTTCGTTCTTGAACTCAGGGTCGTTGCTAATCTGGACGTTGACGTCGAAGTAAACGGCTTCTTGTTTGTGGAAGTGCCAGAGAAGGATTTGCCATGCTTGATATTCAGCACCGAGGTCGATTTGAACCCACTGATGACCAGGCTTGAGTTCGACATAGCAACCGTCTGCGCCATCGGCGTCGCCATCGGTGACGAGGTCAAGGGTGCCGATGATTGGGAAGTCGTCAGAACTGGTGACGGTCTTGCCTTTGGCCACGTTCTCGGCACCTTTGGGCACTTTGAAGGTCAAGCGGGCCTTGACGGCTTCAGGATCGGGTTTTTCGAGGTTGGCAATGTCGCCTGGAGGCACCGGGGTGCCAATAAACATCGGTTTTGGATAGGCAGGGGTGATGTCGACGAGGTCGCCGGCGGGAAGCTCGGGAGCAGCGCTGGTTTCCGCAGCCGGGGCCGTGGTGGTGCCGCCTTCTTCAGGTTTTTTGCCGCAGGAGGTGAGGGTGATGGCAGCGGCGACGAGGCTGCTGGTAAGGACGATGCTGGATTTCAGTTTCATGATGGAAGAATAGAGGGTTTAAGTTCAGTGGTGTGGTGGAGTGCTTTGAGGGAGTTAGACCGCGAAATCTTCGGGAGTGAAGACGTATTTGCTGCCGGTGCGGATGGAGTCATAAGCACGCAGAACGGTGACACAAGCCTTGTAGGCGTCGTTGACGTTGCAGGTGAGGTGGGCCGGATTTTTGGTCTGGACCGCTTCAATGAAATTCTGCACGTGAGGGGAGTGGGCGTAGCGTTTGAGGGTGACGCCGAGATTCCACTGGGTGGGGGCGGCGCTTTCGCGCACGTCGGCAAAGCTGACTTCGCCGTAGGATGGTGGTTTGGGTTTGTCCCAAGTGCGGGGGTGTTCCCAGAACTTGTTTTTGACGGCTTCGGCAGGTTTGGTGATGATCGGGTTTTCGCCTTCGCCGAAGGCTTCCCAGTCGTTGCCGGGTTCGGCGTAGAGCTGGTTGTAGTTGGGGGTTTCAGAAATGATGGCGCTGCCCTGGACGCCCATGTGTTTTTCGTAGAAGCCCTGGGAACCGGTGGTGGTGAGCACCTGGTAGTAGGCGCGCATGGTTCCGGTGGGAAGCTTGTATTCATACATGCACATGACGTTGTCAGGCAGTTCGAATTTGAGGCGGCCTTCGCTGCCATCGTAGTAGTCGACTCCGCCAACGGCGACAAGGGAGGTGGGGGTGGTCTCATACATCCAGTTGAACATGTCAATCTGGTGGGCACCGAGGTCGGAGAGAGGGCCGCCGCCGTATTTGGCGAACGAGCGCCAGTTGCGGAATTCGTCGATGTTGCTGTAGCCGTATTTGGTGAGGACCTCCTGCGGAATTTCGTAGCCTTTGACGACGCCCTGGGGCTGGCTGGCGGAGACGCCGCGGTTCCACTGGCCGTAGAGGTGGGTCACGCGACCGAGAAGGTTGTGTTTCTTGATGACGTTCTCGCGCAGGTTGATGTAGCGCGGGTTGCTGTGGCGTTGGTGGCCGATTTGGAATATGCCGCTGAATTCTTTGCCTGCTTTGACCATGTCGTAGGCACCTTCGATGGTGTTGGACATCATTTTTTCGCAGTAGACGCTTTTGCCACGGGAAAGGGCGATGCGGGAGTGCGGGGCGTGAAGGAAGTCAGGGGTGGCGATGAAGACGGCCTCAATGGAAGGCTCTTTGTCGAGCATCTCCTCAAGGTCTTCGTAGATTTTGATTTCGCCGTCGACCTGGGCTTTGTTTTCACCGAGCATGCCACCGCGGGTTTTGGCGATGGAGAATTTCCAGATGTCGCAGATGGCGACCCATTGGATGCCGGGAACGTCCTTTGAGGCGATGCGGATGGCGTTGCCCTGGGCACCGCAGCCGACGAGGGCGCACTTGATGGTGCGACCTGACTCAGAGGCCTGGGCGATCGCGCTTTTGCTGGTGTTGAGCAGGAGACTGCCACCGGCGAAGTAGGCTCCGGTGCGCAGGAAATTGCGCCGGTCCATGTAGCGGCTGAGACTGGAGCCGGAACCGGAGGGTTCGGTGTTGGAGGAAAGGGAGGGAATGTTCATTCGCTTGACTTGGATTTGACAAACCTGGGTCCGAGGAGTTCGGAGGTTGGTTTATTTTTTGCGGAACAGCACGCCGTCGAGCGAGAACTTGTTGCCTCTGGCGGTGTAGAGGGCCAGCGCGGTGATGATGATGGCGACGCCGATGTTGGCGGAGAGTTCAAGATCATCAGGAAGGGCGGCGAGGCCGAACCCGAGGGAGAGGAAGACGAGGCCAGCGGCTAGCAGGGAGAGTTCGGTGAAGAGTCCGATCAGGGTCCAGAGGCCGACGAGAAGAAGGACGTAACCGATGCTGTGGGCGTAGGGTCCGCAGAGGGCGGCCGGAAGGAGGCTGTTGGTGGCCATCAGGTTGGCGATGGCGGTGCTTTTTTTGTCGTAGTTTTCGAAGCTGAAGGTGGTGTCAGGTCCGTTGCCGGCGCGGAATTTGTCGACGCCAGCCATGATGAGACGCATGGCAACCCAGAGGCGGAGGATGAGATGGGCGGAGGCGAGGGATAAATCAAAACGCGGTTTTGCTGGAGTGGCTTCGGACATGTTCTTAATTTTGATGATTTTTGTGAAGAAGTCGGGATGTTGATTCTGGCAAGTTACGCGGGGAAATCCAGAAGAATTTCGGCGCGATCAGGTGTGGGTTTGAGGTTACGGATGTCGCGGGTCGGTTTGAGCGGGTTTTTTTAGGTTTTTAGGAGTCTTGATCGGCAGAGGAAGAGTCGTTCAGCCGATAGAGGTGGTGATTGAAGATGCTGGAGCCGAATCCAGTCAGGTTGGTGATGTGTTCGTATTCGCCGGAGTTTTCGAGGTGATGGATGAGTTCGCCATGGGTTTTCATCGCGTCTGATCGATGGGCGAAGGTGATCCACATGGTGCGTCCGCTGGTCCGGGCTTCGGTGGCGAGGGCCTGAAGGTCGGCGACGGTGTGGGTGGGTTGCAGGCAGGGGGCGTAGACGCCGATATCGGTCCAGAACGCGGCAAGCAGGGGTTTTTCGCTGGAGTTGTAGTGGGGAAAGGTGTCGCCGTGGATGAAGTGGACCACTTCGCGCAGGGGTTGGACGCTGTGACGGGTTTGGGTGCTGAGGACGGGTCGGAGGGCGACGCACCATGGCAGGAGAGCGACGGCGATGAGGGGGAGGGCGAATTGTTGCTGGAGTCGGCGTTGCTGCATCGCCCATCCGACGCTGCCGCTGATGAGCAGCAGGACGAAGGGCAGGCTGGAGAGCGCATACCACTCGTGGAGCACGGTGTTGGTGAGGCGGGAAACGGTGAAGGCGAGGACGATGGTGGGGAATCCTGCTACAAGGATGAGCCAGCCGGAAATGCCTCGTTTGATCCACCACCAAAGTCCGGCGATGGCGAGCAGGGTGAGCAGCAGCAAGGCGGCGACGGGGAGGTGTTGGTCGAGGTCGATTGCACGCTCGAAAGACCGGGTGAGAGTGGAATCGGGATTGGGATCGTGCCAGGGTTTGCCGGTGAGCATGAGGGTGGCGATGTTGGGCAACCAGCCCCAGGGCGTGAGGGCATTGAGTGAGCTGACCTGACTGAGATTCGTGCGCATTTGGTTGGCAGCGGGAGCGTAGGCGAGGAAGAAGAGGCCGGCTCCGAACAGGGTGCAGAGGATCCAGCGGGTGGACTGGGTGATGAGCGCGGTGCGTTGCAGGGGGTGGTTGAACCAGCGAAAGGCGAGCCAGAGAACGAGGGTGGCGTTGATGAGCAGAAGAGGGTGCATGGCGCCGGGGAAGGTCCACATGGTGAGCATTTGCACGATGCCGAACGACAGCCAGTTACGCCAGGTGCCGTGTCGCAAGGATTTGATGAGCAGCCAGGCGAGCAGCGGGAGAAGGAGGAGGAGGAAGCCGTGGCCGCGTCCTTCAGAGGAGTAGCGGATGTGCCAGGGATGGATCGAGGCGAGAAGCATGACGAGGAATCCACGGTCGGGAGAGCCGAGATCGCGGGCAAGCACGCCGAGCATGAGGATGCCTGCAATGCCGGTGATCCACACAGGGAGGCGCATGGCCCATTCGATGATTTCGCCATCGGGGGCACCGGTGATTTTTTGTGCGGTTTGGTGGCTGAGCCGGGCGAGGATGCTGAAAGGGGGGGAGTTGTTGCCGACTTCGGACAGCCATGCGGTGTTGGCCCAGGAGGTGTGGCGGAATTCCTGTTCACCGGTTTTAGGGTGTTGGCGGAAGTCACCAGCGATGTGGCGGCGGAAGGTGTAGACTTCGTCGTTGTAAAGTCCGAGATCGAGGCGCAGGGCGCGAAGACCTCCGGCGAAGAGCAGGATGGCCAGGATGGCAAGCCATGCTGTTCGACTCCATGGAGCGTGCGGTGTTTGGGGGAGAAGTTGGGGAGGTTGTTGCGGGCCGCGCCACCAGCGGGTGGTGAGGGCGGCGATGAGCATGAGAACTGCACCGACGGCGCTTGACCACCAGGTGAGGGTCAGGGCGTGGTCGATGGCGCGTGGGCGGCGGCTCTCAGCGAGGCGCAGTTCGATGGCGTGCCGGGCTTCAGGGGGCAGGCTGAGGTGAAGCAGGAGCAGGGCAATAGCCGTGAGGATGCAGAACAGGGTGGTGGGAAGGGGAGCGCGTTTGAATGAGGAGAACATGATTTAACGACCGGAGCATGAGCTGGCTGCCTGGCCAGTTGGATGATGGATTTGGCAGATGTGAGTAATGAATGCAGTTCAATTGATTGCAAGTTTAGTGGACTGAATATGCAGTTCGTTTGATGTGGAGGGCAAGATTCGCAATTCCTATGAGTTCTTTTCTTGCCAGGGTAGCCACATCCATCAAAGATGGGACTGACGCGTATAATTTTATTCCAATTAATTCGACATGAGCGCAGATTTTACGACACCTGAACTTCCGGCCCAGGGCATCATTCAACCGTTGGGTGATGACGACCGCATGTTGTTGAGCTCCTACGGGGAGTTTTTGCCTGTGCAGCCCATGCAGAAACTGATCACGGAAGGGGAGGAGCAGAACTCCCTGTATTTCGTCATTTCGGGAAACTTGCATGTGATGACGACCCGTTCGGGGCGTCAGGTGTTGCTGGGTCGGATCGGGCCTGGTGAGACGATTGGCGAAGTGAACATTTTCCATCCTGGACTGGCGAGCGCGACGGTGACGGCGGTGGAGTTTTCGCAGGTGTGGCGTTGTGACCGACAGAGCTTGGAAGATTTTATGAATGTGAGTCCGCTGCCGGCTTCGCACATTTTGATCGGGATTGCCAGCACGTTGAGCAAGCGCTTGCGCGAGATGAACGACAAGGTGGCGATTGTGGGTCACCTTTAATGGGGCTTGGGGAGGACAATCTTTTTTATTGATGAAAATTTTGTTCGCAAGTGTTGCGGTGGCGATGGTGGCGGAATCGGCTTTTGCTGATAATCCTGTCACGCAACAGCCGATCACCATGGAGCAACTCATGAGGGAGTTGCGGATCCAGGGCGGAAATTTTACTTTTGAATTTGCGACGCCGGTTTATGCCCAGATTAAGGTGCTGATGGTTTCGGAGAAAGGTGAGGAGAAGATTCAGCTTTTTGATACCGCCGAAGCACAAAAGGAAATTAAACTCTATTTTACGGTGTCGAACAGTTTTGTGGGTGATTATCCGAAGGGGGCAATTGCCAACAACATGAAGAAGATGTTGATCAAACTTTCAGGGTGTCCGGAGACTGAGGGGACGCGGGTGATGAGTTATTGGGACAAGTTTTCGAGCAATGAACATCAGGGTGGGCATGGTTCATTGATTCCGAACCTTCCGGAGTCGGCTTCGTTGGATGAAGAGTATGTTCTGCATCGGTATTACAAGGAAGGCGATCGATATGAGGTGAAGGCGACGATTCAGTTTACTGAGCAGCCTCCCAATTCGAAGGAGAAGTAGTCTTTGATGAAACGGCCGATGACTGGCAAGGTGGTTTTGGTGACGGGGGGGACCAGCGGAATTGGTCGTGAGACGGCGATAGGGCTGGTGCGGCTGGGGGCGCGGGTGTTTTTGACGGGGCGGGATGAGGGGAGGTGTGCGGAAACGGTTCAATGGATTGAAAGCGGTTGTGATGGTGCAAAGGTGGAAGGCTTGATGGGAGATCTGTCGGTTCAATCGGAGGTCCGCAGGTTGGTGATGGAACTGCGGTCGAAGACGGATCGATTGGATGTGCTGGTGAACAATGCGGGTGGATGGTTTGGGGAACGTCGATTGACGGTGGACGGTTTTGAAAGGACTTGGGCGCTGAATCATCTGGCTTATGTGCTGATGACGATGGAGTTGCTGGACATGTTGCGTGCATCGGGGGCGGGGAGGGTGGTGAACGTGGCTTCGCATTTGCATGCATATGGGAAGATGGATTTTGAGGATTTGAATGGGGAGCGGGGGTATGGGTCGACCAAAGCTTACAATCAGTCCAAGCTGGCGAACGTGCTTTTCACCATGGCGCTGGCGAGGCAGATGGAAGGGAGAGGGCTGACGGTGAATGCACTGCATCCGGGGGCGGTGGCGACGGGGATGGGTCGGGACATGACTCCTGTGATGCGGTTGGCAAACGGGGTGATGCGCTGGTTTTACCTGAGTGCAGAGAAAGGAGCGAGGACATCGATCTATCTCGCTTCGTCGCCAGAAGTGGCGGGGGTGACGGGCAAATATTTTGTGCGATGCAAAGAGGTGAGACCCGCCAGGGTCTGTGAGGATGTGGCGTTGCAGGAGCGGTTGTGGAAGGTGAGTCGGGAGCAGGTGGGATGGTGAGGTTTGTCGATTGATTGTATCAGTTTCTGGTTGCGAGGGCGGTGTCGGCATGAAAGGGTGGGGCCGATGTTTGAACTGGGCCTTACGCCGCTGAGTTTTGCCGGGGCACTGACGTTGTTTTTTGCGCTGGCCATTGGGCATGCGTTTGCGGATTTTCCTCTTCAAGGGGATTACATGGCGACCCACAAGAACCGGCATTTCAATTCGGAGTCGAAGGAGCCGCTGCCGTGTTGTTTATGGGTGCATTGCATGCTGGCGCATTGTTTGATTCATGCGGGGTTTGTGTGGATGCTCAGTGGTCAGGTGGTGCTGGGGCTGGTGGAACTGGGCATCCATTTTGTGTTGGATTGCGTGAAGTGTGAGGGTTGGTCTTCCTTCAATCTCGACCAGTGTCTGCATTATGCCTGCAAGGCCGGATATGTGATTGTCTTATATCAAGGTTGGCTTGCTTGATGGGGTGGTCGGGGTGAGGTTGGGATTCTCATGCAGCGCACTGCCATTTTGAATGTTGTTGGTCTGACGCCCCGGTTGATCGGACAGGCGACACCGCAGATTACGGCGTTTGTTGAACGGCATCGGATTGCGCGGGTGCAGCCCACATTGCCAGCGGTGACCTGCACGGCGCAGAGTTGCTTTTTGACGGGTCGGTTGCCGCGAGACCACGGGGTGGTGGCGAACGGGTGGTATGATCGGGACTACGCGGAAACGCGTTTTTGGAAACAGCCGAACATGCTGGTGAGCGGGGAGAAACTGTGGGAGGCGCTTCGCAGGGCGGACCCGGAGTTCACCTGCGCCAAACTGTTCTGGTGGTTCAACATGTATTCGTCTGCGGATTTTTCGATCACGCCACGGCCGTTGTATCCGGCGGATGGTCGCAAGGTGTTTGATGTGCACACGCAGCCGATGGGATTGCGGGAGAAGATCAAGAAGGAGCTGGGGGCGTTTCCGTTTCCGCATTTTTGGGGTCCGGCCTCGAGCATCAAATCGACGCAGTGGATTGCGGAATCGGCGAAGTGGATTGAGGAAAAGTGCTGGCCGAGTTTGTCTTTGGTTTATCTGCCGCATCTGGACTATGATCTGCAGCGGTATGGATTGGATTTTGAGAAGATTGGACCGGCGTTGAAGGAGATCGATGACGTGGTGGGGGATCTGATTTCGTTTTATGAGAAGCGCAGCATCAAGGTGTTGTTGCTGTCGGAATACGGGATCACGGATGTCGACCGGCCGGTGCATTTGAACCGCCTGTTCCGTGAGAAGGGGTGGTTGTCGATCAAGGAGGAATTGGGACGCGAGACGCTGGACCTGGGAGCGTGCCGGGTGTTTGCATTGGCGGATCATCAACTGGCGCACATCTACGTGCAGGATTCGTCATTGATGGGAGAAGTGGCGGAGCTGTTGCAGTCGACGCCGGGGGTGGGGCAGGTGATGGGCAAGCAGGAGAAGTTTTTTGCGGGGTTGGATCATCATCGGTCGGGCGATCTGATCGCGGTGGCGGATTTCCGCTCGTGGTTCACCTATTATTATTGGGAGAACGACAAGATGGCACCCGACTTTGCGCGGTGCGTGGATATTCATCGCAAGCCGGGGTATGATCCGGTCGAGCTGTTTCTCGATCCGAAGATCAAACATCCAAAATTGAAGCTGGCGTGGAAGTTGTTTTTGAAATCGATCCGCCAGAGGACGCTGTTTGATGTGATTCCTTTGGATGCGACCTTGGTAAAAGGATCCCATGGGCGGATTCCGGATGATCAGGACGACTGGCCGGTGTTGATTGGGGATCTGCCGCATCTGCCGCGGTCACTGACGCTGGGAGCGCAGGAGGTGTTTGCGCATTTATATGAACATTGCGCGAGGGGCAATGGATATCAGGGTGTCGCCAAAGGATAAAGGTTTTTAGGCTGGGGTGCCTTGGGTGAGGGGTTCGGTGCCGAGTCGGCGTTGAAGTTGTTCGAGGGGGACACCTTTGGTTTCCGGGACCATGGTTTTGACCCAGATCAGTTGAAGCACCATCATGCCGCAGAAGAACAGGAAGACGTAGCCGGGGGCGAAAGCGGCGACCATGCTGGGGAAAAAGGTGGTGAGCAGGGCGGCGAAGATCCAGTGGGTGAAGCTGCCGAAAGCCTGTCCTGAAGCGCGAAAGCGGTCGGGGAAAACCTCGGAGATGAGCACCCAAATGACGGCACCCTGTCCGATGGCATGGGCGGCGATAAAGGCGAAGATGCAGAGGGGAACGATGGCGAAACGTTCCGTGAAGAAGGCCCAGGAGCAGAGGCCAAGAGAGAGGATGTAGCCGTAGGAGCCGATAAAAAGAAGGGTGCGGCGGCCGAGGCGGTCGATGAGGTAGACGCCGAGCAGGGTGAAGATCAGGTTGGTAATGCCGATACCGATGGATTGGAGCAGGGCGGCTTGGGCACCGAGGCCGGTGAGTTCGAAAATGCGGGGGGCAAAGTAGAGGATGGCGTTGATGCCGGAGAGCTGGTTGAAGAAGGCGACAAGGAAGGCGAGCATGACGGGAATGCGCAGGGGTTTGCTCCAGAATCCGTCGGTGCGGGCACGGGACTGGTCGGCGGCGCTGACGATTTCGTCGGCGAGGTTTTCGAGGTCGGTGCGCGGGGTGTCGGGATTGACGGAGCGCATCACGGCGAGGGCGGTGGGGCGGTCTTTTTTGATGTTGAGAAGCCAGCGCGGGCTTTCTGGTATGAGTAGGCAGAGAAGGGTGTAGATGAGGGCGGGAAAGGCTTCGACGCCGAGCATCCAGCGCCAGGCCTGATCACCAATGTTGGCGAGCAGGGCATTGGAGACGAAGGCGATGACGATGCCGAAGACGATATTAAACTGGAACAGAGCGGTGAGGCGTCCGCGTTTTTCTGGCGGGGAGATTTCGGAGATGTAAAGGGGGGCTGCGACGGTGGACACGCCGATGCCGACGCCACCGATGAAGCGGGCAATGGCGAAGCTGTAGATGTCCCAGGCGAGGGCGCTAGCAATCGCGGAAAGCAGGTAGAGGACGCCAATGGCGATCAAGGTTTTCTTACGGCCGAATTTGTCAGAGGGCCAGCCGCCGAATAGTGCGCCAAGGACGGTGCCGTAGAGGGCGGAGGCAAGGGCGAAGCCGTGCATCGCAGGGCTGAGATTCCAAAGGGCCTGGATGCGTTGCTCAGCTCCGGAGATGACAACGGTGTCGAAGCCGAAGAGAAAACCCGCCAGTGCAGAAGTGATGGCGAAGAAGAACAGTCGCGAAGGCATGGCGGGCGGGATGGGTCGGTGGGTGATTACAAGGGTGGACTTAAACGAAGTTTAGGGTCAAATGCCGTATCATGGCAATGTTTGCCTATGGAAGGTCGTTGCCGTGGCCCTCATCGGCCGGGACAATTTTGGATGAATGAAACAAAGCCCCGCAATGAGACCCTCACCGGGTCGGGAAGGTCGCTATCCTGTAACCTTCAAGCCCTGCGGCGACGAAGAGCGATGAGTCCGCCCCCCAAAAGAAGGAGGAAAACGCGGGTGGGTTCGGGGACGCTGACGTAGATGATGCCGGAGCTGAGGAATTGATCGGTTTGCCAGATCCAGCCGTTGGCCTGCATGGTGGTGCTGTTTTCGAGAATGAGATCGGTGGCGACGTTGAAGGTGCCAGCGTTGATGAAACCCCAGTCGAAAAGATTGAAAACGTCGCCGAGGATTGGGCTGTAGGCGCTGGCGAGTTCGACTTTGATGGTGCTGCCCAAGGTGAGGTTGAAGGTGCCTTCCACGTCGAACGCGTCGTGATTGCCGAAGGTGCCGTCGAGAAGGCTGGTGGTTTGGATGCCGTCGAGCGGATTAGCCTCGTTGCCGGTCGCGCCTGCGAGGGTAAAGAGGGCACGCGGGGCGGAACTGCTGCCGCCGGTGGTCAGGCTGAGTGCGCTGGCGGTGAGGTCGGAGAAGGTGAGTTTGCCGACGCTGTCGCCGCCGTTGTCGCCAGCTTTGAGGGTGCCGAGAACGGTGGTCGCGCCGCGAACGGTGCCGGTGCCGGAGAGGGTGGAGTTGGCAGCGACGGTGACAGCTCCGCTGCCGGTCTGGCCGACGCCGAGTTCGCCGACTTGCAGGTTGCCGGTGTTGATGCTGGTGTTGCCGACGTAGGTGTTGGTGCCGGTGAGGGTGAATCGACCGGTGCCCTCTTTGGTGAGGCCGCCTGCGCCGACAATGGTGCCCGCGTAAGTGGTGTCGGCGGTGCTGCCGGTGGTGAACTGGATGGCGTTGGCGGCAGCGATGGTGCCGAGGTTGACGGTGCCGAAGCCGGAGAGCGATTTGATGGTTTGGGAGTAGTCGGCGATGCCATCGGTGAGGGCCAGGATGGTGGTGGGGTCGTTTGCCAAAATGACGTCGGAGTTGGCGGAGAGGCTGTTGGTGGCTCCGGCCTGGAGGATGCCTTTGTTGATGTTGGTGGCGCCGGAGTAGGTGTTGGCTCCGGTGAGGGTTTGGGTGCCTTCGCCGATCTTGGTGAGGGCGACGGTGCCGGCGCCGTCCTTGATGCTGCCGCCGAAGAAGGAGGAGGCGGCGGCGACTTCGGAGACGAGGGTGCTGGTGTTGTTGTCTCCGATGGTGAGGGTCGAGGTGGTGCCGGTGTTGCTGTTGGTGACGGCGGTGTTGGCGTGGGTGCCGTAGGAGATGAGGGAGTTGATGGTTTCGGAGAAGCCGTTGAGGTCGAGGGTGACGGGTTTGGCGCTGCTGCTGCCGGAGAGGATGACGTTGCCTTTGCCGAGACCGTGGGGGATGACTTCGGAGGCGGTGAGGCGGACGGTGACATTGGCACTGTTGTAGGCGGTGGTGAGACCGAGGTTGTTGATGCCGAGGTTGGTGTTGAGGGAGAGGTTGCCGGTGAAGTCGTTGGCGGTGTTGCTGAGTTGGATGACGTTGTCGTTGCTTGCGCCGCCCGCGAGATCGAGGCCGTAGTTGCCGGTGATTTTTCCTGCAAGGGTGGAGAGGGTGGAGGAGTTGACGGCACCGATGCGGGTGTCGCCGGTGAGGGTGATGAGGGTGCTGGCGTTGCCGATGGTGGCACCGCTCATGCGAATGGCTCCGGGGATGCCGCTTTCGCCGTGGCCGGTGCCTTGCAGGGAGAAGTTGTTGTTGAAGGTGCTGGCGCTGTTGATCCAGAGTTGACCGCCGGCGAGGACGGTGACGGGGCCGCTGCTGAGGCCGGCGGCGTTGTCGAAGCGGTTGCGGCCCTGGGTGATGATGGTGCCGCCGGTGTGGGTGTTGGCGGCGGTGTAGATAACCTGGTTGCCTGAGCCGGTGCGGACGAGGGTGACTACACCGGTGCCGTTGTCCCGGATGGAAGCATTGATTTGCATTTCACCGCTGCCGGAGTTGTTGATGATCAGTTCGGCTGCGGTGTCGTCGGCAGTGCCAGCGGTAAGGATTCCGGTGTTGGGGGTGGCTCCGATCACGAGGTTGGGAACGCTGGAGGTGACCACGCTGCCCTGGTTCCAGATGCTGTTGGTGCGGAGGATTTCTCCAGCAGCAATGTCGATGAGGCGGTTGATGGGTGCATTGGCGTTGGTGGCGTCGTTGCGAACCATGATGGTATTAACCTGAGTGGTGCCTGCGGAGGTGGTGATGGAGGTGGCGTTGTTGTCAATTCGCAGATTGGAGGTGGCTGAAGAGGCGATGTCGCCAGCGGTGTAGGTGGTGTAAATGAAGGAGGGCGCAGCTATGATGTTTCCAATGCCAGCTCCAAGTAGGTCTTTGATTGCCCAATCGTTGCCGATAATTGCCCAACCTCCGAGGATGCCGCTGGCGTCGTTATTGTTGGTAGTGGTAATACCGTTGGAGAGGGATTGGGGGCCGGTGCCGGTGGTGGTGAATTCGAGGATGCTACCGGGAACACGGGTGATGTTTTGCAGATGGACGACTGTTGGCGTTGCGGAGGTGCCGTGGGACACGGTGATGTAGCTGCGACCAGCGAGGAGGTGAGTGTTGTTGAAGGTTTGATGGGCTAGGAAACCGGTATTGCTGCCTGCGAGCCAGAGTTTGCCTCCACCCAGAACCAGTCGGCTGCCAGAATTTATCACGTTGAAATTGCTGGAAGAAACGATGTAGCTATAGGTATTGCCGCCGGTGGTGGTTGAGGGGATGTCGGTGCTGTTGTAATCGAGTTTGAGGGTGCCGACGTTGGATTGATTGACAGAGCCGCTGTTGGGGTTGTGAGCTCCGCCGAGAATGGTGGTGTCGCCGGTGTAGCTGTTGGAAGCGTTAGACACATAGGTGGCGGTGACGAGGCCTGAGGCGGTGTTGGTGCGGTTGACTGTGATTTGCTCGTTAGTCAGGGTCAGGGTGCCCATGCCGATTTTGGTGAGGCCGCCGCTGCCGCTAAGTGCTCCGCGGTAAGTGGTTGAGGTGTCGCGGTTTCCGACCTGAAGGTCGATGGCGTTTCCGTCAGCGTCTTCGAGTGTGAGGTTGCTGGTGCCTTGCAGGGCTCCGGTGATGAAGGTGCCGATCCCGGTGGCGAAGCTGATGTGCTGGGCATTGACATCGAAGTTGGCGAGGTTGAGGGTGGCGTCTTGGGCGGCGCGAATGTGGCCGAGGCGGAAGCCGCCGGTGGTGACATTCGTTTGCTGGGAGGTGATGGTGCCGGAGAAGGTGTTGGCGTTGGTGAGATTGACGAAGCCGGTGCCGCCGTTGACCTGGAGGGTGCCGCTGCCGTGGATGATTCCGGAGAAAGTGGTGGTGTTGCCGCCTTGGGCGAGGTTGAGCGAGGCGCTGCGCATGAGGATGTGGCCGGTGCCGTCGATGGTGCCGATTTGGTCGTTGGTTTTGGTGTTGAGGACGCCGCCCGTGTTGATGGTGATTCTGGCGCTGTCGCTGATGCTGTTAGGGTTGGTGTTCCAGAGGAAGGTAGCGCCGCTGTTGATAATGATGCCGCGATCGGCGGACAATTGGTTGGCGCTGCCGCCGGTGCCTTTGAGTTCGAGGGTGCCGCCGTTGATGGTGATGGGGGCGGTGCCTGTGGCGTTGAGGTTGAAGTAACCAGCGTTGCCGGAAATGCCGAAGTCGAGCGTGAGTTTGCCGACGCCAGTTTTGACGAGGCCGGCGGAGGTCATGCGGGAGGTGATGGTGGAGTCCATGTTTTGGACGTTCACGGTGGGGCCGTTGCCGGTGAGGGTGAGGACTTCAACGCTGGTGAAGTTGTTGGAGGCGGGTGGGCCGGTGATGTTCACCATGGGGGTGGCCGGGGCGATGTTGATGTGGCCTTCTTGGAAGTCGATGCCGGAGGCGGACTGGTTGGGGGTGAGCGTGATGGTGTAGGTGCCGGTGCCATCAGTGCCTGCGGCGAAGATGACCTGGCTGCCTAGGGTGTAGGCGGTGGTGGGGCTGAGGCCGTTGGCGTCGGTGGTCCAGAAGTTATCGGTGCCCCAGATGCCGCCGGTGTTGCCGGAGTAGACGGTGTTGCCGTTGGTGTCCCAGTAGAGTTGGGATTGAGCGGTCGAGAGGGAGAGGACTCCGAGGACGAGGGCAATGATGAGGGCTTGGGCGCGCGAGGGAGTCATGGTGTGAAAAGAGGTTCGGGGGAACGCCGACTCTAGTGGATATTTTTTGGAATGAACAGTATTTATTGAGGTGGATCAGGTGCCGTCGAAGTGGTGGGTGCGGGGCAGTTCGGTGCCGCACATGATGCAGGTTTGGCGTCGGGAGTTGGTTTTGCTGTGGCATTGGGGGCAGTCGATGATTTGCATGCCGATTTTGCCGTCCTGGACGCCGTCGCGGAGATCGATGTCGAGCATGCGCTGTTCGATGTCGGCTTCGGTGAGGTCGGTTCGTTCTTTGACGAGTTCCCACAGAGACTGGCAGGCGAGTGAAAGTCGATCGACGTGGCGACGGAGTTGTTTGAGGTCGTCGGCGAAACCGTCGGTTTTGCGTGCGGCGCGGTCAGCTTGTTGCTGGGCGGAGTGGATTTGGCCTTGTTGATGGACTTCCCAGAGCATGACGGTGTTATTTTTTTGGTTTTTGGAGGGATGCGAGATACTCGACGACATCGCGGATTTCGCGTTTGGTGAGGATGCCGAGCATGGGGGGCATGATCGAGATGGGCGGGGTTTGGAAGGTGATGTTGGTTTTGTCGAAGGTTTGGGTTTTGCCGTCTCCGGTGCGAATTTTGAGTTCTTGTGAGGTTTCTTCGAGGAGAGTGCCGGCGGTGGAGGTGCCGTCTTTGAGGGTCAGGGAGACGGTGCCGAAGCCGGGGGCGATGGTGGCGGCGGGTTGCAGGAGGGAATCGAGGAGGTATTCGCGGGTGTGGAGTTTGCCGATGCCGACGAGGGTGGGGCCGACGTTGCTTCCGGTGGTGGATTCGGCGATGTGGCAGGCGATGCAGTTGGCGGCGAGATGATTGGAGACGATGTCGCGACCACGTTGGATGTCGCCGCCGTGAAGCAGTTCCTTGGGGGAGGGGAGAACGGGGATGCCGCTGGCTCCGATGGCGGGGGCGGGGCGTGCCGCTTCGTAGAGGGTGAGTTGTTTCTGGATGGACGGAGCTGTGGCGGCGTAGAACTCGGCGGTTTCAAGGAGGTCGAGTTGCAACGCCGGATGGGCTGAACCGCTGTTGAGCCGGGTCATCCATTCTTCGATGGTGGGAGCGATGGCGGCTTGCACAGGTTGGGGAACGGTCTTGGCAAGGGCGAGGGCCTGCTGTTGCAACCCGGTGTTCTTTTCGTATTGGAGGATGCGGGCGAGTCGATCCGGGAATGTGTCGGGGCGTTTCGTGGCGATGATGGTGATGGCTGCGGTTTTTATCTCAACGGGAACCTCTTTGCCGCTCCAAATGTCCTTCAGTGTGGTGTCGACTTCGGGGGCATCGGCGTGTTGATCGGCGAGAAGATTGAGGGCTTCGGCACGCACCTGACCGGGGGATGAGCGGTCGTTGATGATGACTTGCAGCACGCTGACGGAGACGGGGACTTTGAGGTTGACCAAGGCTAGGATGCCGGCGGTTTTGAGTTCGGCATCCTTGAGGGCGAGAAGGGCATCGACCTGACTGGCGACGGTTTCGGAGGCGCCTTCGGTGTTGCGCTTGGAGAGGTCACGTGCGGTGCCGTCCACCAGGTCGAGACGCGGTGGGTTGGTCCAGGAAGCGAGGTAGTTCCAGGCTTCGAGTCGGATCTCTTTGGAGAGGTTGGGGTTCAAGGCGGCGGTGATAAGGCGCTGGGCATTTTCCTTGCCGCCGAGGATGAACGCGGCATTGAGGGCGCGGCGCTGGGTCATGAGGCTCAATGAACTGACGCGATCGGAGAGGGCGGCGAGAGCGGGAAGGGCGGCGGGGATGCCTTGGTCATCGTGGATGGAGCGGGCGGCTTCGTCGATGATTGCGGTGTCCTGATCCCTGAGGAAGATGGTGATTTCGGGGGAACGTTGATGCCAGAGGGCGAGGAGGGCACTGGCACGCACCGAGAGGGAGGCGTGCTTGGAGAGGTTGGTGAGTTGTTGAGGCTGGGCACAACCGGCCAGGGAATACGATGCGGCGTGACGCAGCACCGGATCGCTGGCGTCGCGGTGGGCGAACTCGATCAAGGGTTCGATGGCACCGGGGAATTTGAATTTGCCGAGGGCAATGGCGGTTTGCAGACGAGTGGGAGCGTCTTGGTCGGAGAGAAGGGGGATCAGCTTGGCGGCTTCATCGCCTTTCAATGAGGCGGGGGCATCGCCGAGGATTTTGGCGGTTTGGGCTCGGATGTGGTCGGAGGAATCGCTGAGCAGTGGGAGAAGAGGCTCGGCTTTGAGGTCGTGAAGGCGCAGGCCGATGCCGAGTCCCCAAATGGCGTGGACACGGGCGAGTTCAGAGGTTTTCCGGTCGAAGGCGATGGTTTGTAGTTGTGACCATTGCTGACGTTTGACGAGTTCCAGCTGGGCTTCGATGCGGACGCGTTGATCGGCGTGGGCGAGGAGGGAGATCAAGGCGTCGGGAGTGGTTTTGGAGAAACCGTTGCGCAGCAGGTCGTGGACTTTCTGACGAGTTTTGTCAGTGGAGTTTTTGGCGGTGTTGATCTGCCAGACACCCCCTTTTTCATCGAGGGGGTAGCCGCCGTCCCAGTCGGCGAAGAAGATGCTGCCATCGGGATGCCAGGCCATACCGATGGCCATGATGCCGCGAGTGAGCAAACTGTCGCCGGTGAGTTTGAAGGAGGCGCCGGTGGGTTCGAGGGTGAGCGCGGAGATGTCGCCGGAAGGGAACTGGGAAAGGAAAAATTTGCCGCGCAGGTTGTCGTCGAGGGCGGTGCCGGGTTCCCAGAGGAAACCGGCGGGACCGTTGTGCGAGAGGGCGATTGGGGGGAGGAGGTGGAGGGGCTGTCCGGCGTGGGCGGGTTTCCATAGGTTTTCGCGCATCCAACGGCTTTTTCCGCTGCTCATGTATTGATGGCCGCAGCGCCAGCCGCTGTCGCTGCCTTCGACGATGTGCACGACGCGTTCTTTTTCGCCCTTCATGTCGGCGTCGTTGTCGACACCGAAGAGGTTGCCCCATTGGTCAAAGGCGGTTTCCTGCACGTTGCGCAGCCCGTGGGCGAAGACTTCGAAGTTGCGTCCGTCGGGTTCGACACGCAGGACGGCACCTTGGTGGGGGTAATAAAACTTTTTGCCTTCCTTGCTGGTGACGTTGACGCCTTTGTCGCCGATGGACCAGTAAATGCGACCATCGGGGCCGAGGCGGGGGCCGTGCATGTCGTGTCCGGCGTAAGCGATGTGCAGGCCGAAACCATGGGCGACGACTTCACGGAGGTCAGCCACGCCGTCGCCATCGGTGTCTTTGAGCCTCCAGAGGTCGGGGGCGATGGTGGCGTAGACCCAGCCGTCGTGGTAGAGGACGCCGGCGGCGATGCCGGTGACTTCGGTATTGAAACCTTCGGCGAAGACGGTGATGCGGTCGGCGGTGCCGTCGCCGTTGGTGTCGCGAAGCTGATAAATGCGTTCGGTGTGAACGGTGAGGTCTTTCCAGTCGATGGAGCCGTCCTTGTTGTGATCGGCGAGGCCGCCGCGTGGCTGGCGCAGTTTGCCTGGGGCGAGTTCGCGTTTGAGGAATTCGCGTTTGGCTTCGACGCTGTCGAGGGCGACGTCATCGGGGATCCAGTCGCGATGTTCGCGGATGTCGAGGTCGGCGACTTTGCGGCGGGTGGTGGCGGAGACGTAGACATCACCATTGGGTGCTACGCTGATGGCGACCGGGTCGGGAACGTTGATCTTGCCGGACCATTTGTGGAGGTTCACGGCGGGTCCTTCCTGGGCGTGAGCGGCGAAAGGAAGCAGGGCGGTCAGGATGCCGATGATGGCAGCTGACAACGGTCGGGAGAGTTGGGACTGGCGGAGCATTGAAATGAGAGAAGGGACACGTTTGGCGTGTCCCTTCCGTTTGAAGTGAGCAAATGATGGGGACGTCTACTTCTTGGAAAGGGCTTCGAGATAGTCAAGCAGACTGGCGAATTCGCGGACCGTGAAGTTGCCCATCAGGCCAGGGGGCATCATGGAGATGGGAGGTTTTTCACGTTGGGCGATGTCGTTGGGATGGAAGGAGTGTTCGGCGGCGGTGATGGTGCGGATGGTCACTTTTTCGGCGCTTTCGAAGGTGACGAAACCCATCTGGCTTTCGCCTTTTTTGGTGACGATGAAGTTGGTGGCGAAACCTTGGGCGATGGTTTTGTTGGGATCGATGATGGCGTCGATGAGTTCGGGGCGCTTGTAGGTTTGCGCGATGTTGCCGAGGTAGGGGCCTTTTTGGGCTTCGTCTTCCTTGGTGGTGTGGCAGGCAACGCAGGTGGCGCGTGCGAAGATTTGTTCACCGAGGCCGACATCGCCTTTGGTTTTGAGGAGTTGGGCAATGAGGTCGGCGGGCTTGAGGGTGGAGACGAGGGGACCGCTGGCGGCGGTTTTTTTCTCCAGTTTCATGGCCTTGGCGGCGTGCTCGGCGGCTTTGAGGACGTCTTTGTCAGGGTCGTCGAGGGCGAGCAGGACTTTGTCGGCAAAAGGGTTGTGTCTGAGGTCGGCGACAACGCGCAGAATCATGGTGCGATGTTTGGGATCGGCCCAGGCGGTGTCGAGTTTTTTGGTGGCTTCTTCGCGGGATTCAGGACTGCCGGATTTGCGGGCGCTGAGGTTGAGGAGGGCGGAGTAGGCCCAGTAGGCGCGGGGGGAGTCGAGGTTTTCGGATTGGACTTCGACGAGTTGGTGATGGTTTTCGAGTTTGGGGGCTTCGAGGAAAGCTTTGGTGGCGGCTTCGCGGGCTTTGTAAATGTCTTGCGCTTCCTTGTGGATGTTTTTCATCAGGACGAGGCCGTCGAGAATGGCGGACCAGCCGTCGGTGTTGTCAGTTTTGGTGAGGGCAGTGATCGCCTGGGAGCGGACGGCGGGGGTGTAGGTTTCGTCTTCGAGCGGGGCGCGGGCGGCCTGTGTGAGGAGGGGGATGCCGTCGGCGGGAATGGTTTCGGCCTGGGCGAGTTGCGAAACGGCATCGGGGATGAGTTTGGGGTCGGTTTTGGCGAGCGTCAGGATGCGGGTGAGGGCGTCGTCGGATTTGATGCGGTTGCGGTTCATCTCCTTGATGAGGAACGCGGTTTCGGTGGGATCGGCCTTGGCAAGGGTGGCTTTGAGGACGGCTTCGATTTTTGGGGTTTCGGCCCAGGGTTCGGGTTGGTAATAGGGGCCGCGGGTGTCGGGTCGGGTGCCCCAAGAGTCGCCTTTCCACTCGCCTTCGTGGTGGTAGAGGCGGCAGAGGGCGGAGAGAATGCCTTGGCGGAGGGTGGGGTCGGTGGCTTTGTCGAGGCGGTCAATCAGGCCGGTGACGGTTTCGGGGGAGTGGATTTTGGCGAGGGCGCGGAGGGCAATACTTTTCTGTTCTGACGTGGACTCACGCATGCCGGGTTGTTCAGCACCTTCAATCACCGTAAACAACACCTGGGGCTCTGCTTTCTTGGCCAAAAAATTTACTAAAACGTGGTCAAAGAGTGGGTTTTTCGCTTCTCCTGCCCAAACTTCGTAGTTTTTAAGAAACCCTGCCTCTCCCATTTCCTTACTAAACGCCGCCCCGACCAACTGGGCGAGACCCATGCGTGCGATTTGGTCGGAGGTGGGAGAATACGGGTTAGCGGGAACTCCTCCTCCTTCCACGACAATTTGACGTGATGGCTTGTCGGGATTCTGAATGAAGGGAACTTTAAAAGCGCGCACTTCGGCTTCACCGACTGAAACATCCCCGTCACAGGTCAGTGAACTCAGAATCAGTTCATGATCTCGATCTGGATGTTGAGAAAATGTGTATCGCGCTGCGACTCGGGCTGTTGGTTGGCTTCGCTTGTTTTTGACCAGAGCTTCGATACCATCTAATGCAGGGGACCAAGGTCTCCTCATCAATTCGCGCTGCGCATCCATTCGTCTGCGGGCACTGGGAGATTCGAGTTGTTTAACGAGGTCGGCGTCGCTCGCTTTGGCGAAGTCGGGGAGGGGTTCGGGTTTGAAATTTTTAGGGCGGACTTGGACGATGTAACCGACGTCGGGGCCGTTCCAGTTGAAGGTGGCGCCTTTCCAACTGGCGAGGTAGACGTTGCTGTTGCCATCGACGTCGGCGTCGGTGGGGCGGGTCATTTTGATGAAGGGCTCGGGCTTGCGGGTTTCTTCGAAGGTGGCGCCTTTGGGTTTGAGCTGATGATGCCAGAGGGCGTTGGTGCCCCAGTCGACGGTGAAGGGGGCGTTGTTCCAGTCGCCAAAGCCGGGTTCGTCGATGTAGACGGCACCGCAGCCGGAGCCGCCGCCGTAGTCGGCGATGGGTTGGATGATTTCGTCGGGGAAATTCATGTAGAGGCGGGGGTAGCCGTGGTCGGTGAGGCCGGGGAAGTGGTGGAAACGGACGTTCCAGCCGCCGCCGTCGTTGGTGTTGTCGCGGGCGAACATGTCCATGGTGGGACTGATGGCGACTTCGAGGATGTTGCGGGTGCCTTGGGCGTAAATTTCCATGTTGGTGCCGTCGGGCCGGACGCGCAGGACGCCGCCGTTGCGCATTTGCAGTTTGCGTCCGTCGGTGCCTTCGGCTTCCATAAATCCGAAGTCGCCGACGGCGATGTAGAGGTAGCCGTCGATGCCGAGGGAGAGGCCGTTGGTGGTGTGGTCGGCGGGGCGGTCTTTGAATCCGAAGGCGAGGTTTTTGACGAGGACTTTGGATTCGTCGGCGACGCCGTCGCCGTCTTTGTCGATGAAGACGCTGAGGTGGGGGGGATGGACGAGGTAGAGGCGGTCTTTGTCCCAGACGAGACCGCGGGGGGAGTCGACGTCTTTGACGAATTCGGTGACCTGGTCAGCGCGGCCGTCGTTGTCGGTGTCGCGCAGTCGGACGATGCGACCGCGGCCGGGGTTGCGGCCGAGAGAGCCGTTGCCGTCGGAGGAGACGTAGAGGTCGCCATTGGGGGCGGCGGCGACGTAGACGGGGTAGTTGGCGGCGGCGGAGTTGGCGAAGAGGGAGACTTCGAAACCTTCGGGGACGGTGACGTCTTTAAGGATTTCGGCTTCCTGTTCGGGGGTGAGTTTGACGATTTTCGGGGGGACGTTGCCGGATTTGGCGAGGTCGGGTTCGCCGGGAGCGAGTGTTTTGACGGGGGTGGAGGCGAGGAAATTGGGTCGAAGGGCCTTGAGGGTGGGGCTGGTGAAGGTGAGTTCGCGGATGCTGGCGTGGTTGCCCTTGTTGGTTGATTCTGTTACGGTTATCTTGACTGTTAGCACTTCTTTAATGTCGAATTGGTGCTGGGTTTGGCCGGGTTTTGGATTTAGGGTGGCGTCGGCGAGGGGGAACCAGGTTTTGTTGTCGAGGGTGCCTTCGACTTTGTGGTGGTAGGTGTTGGTTTTGCTTTCCCAGTCGATGGTGAGGCCGCTGATTTTGTGAGGTTGGTCGAAGCTGAGTTGGAGGAATTGAGGGTAGTCTTTGGTGGAGGCGCACCAGCGGGTGTCGGGGTTTCCATCAATGGCGTGGTGGGTGAGATTGTTTTTGGAAGTTTCGGTGCTGGAGGCGGTGAGGGTGACGGGGGTGGCTGCGGTGTTGAGTTTGATTTCGCGGATGCTGGCCCAACCGCCCTGGCTGGAGCTGAGGATGGTGGTTTTGATGAAGCGGATGTCTTTGCCCTGGTTGTTGCTGAGGCTGTGTTCGCTGTCGCCACCTTTTTGGTTGGTGGAGGCGTCAGCGAGCACAGTCCAGCTTTTGCCGTCGACTGAGCCTTCGATCTTGTGCTGGTAGGCGTTGTTCTGGCTTTCCCACTGGATGGAAATGCCGGTGAGGGTTTGGGGGGTGGGGAGTTCAATTTGAAGGTGCTGGGGGAAGGAGCCGCTGGAGGCGCACCAGCGGGTGTCGGGGTTTTGATCGAGGGCGAGGAACGCGTGGTTGCCTTTGTCGGTCTCCTCGGAGGAGGCGGTGACTTGCACCGCCGGGGTGCCGTCCGAAGACGGCGAAGGAGCGGCCGGAGCCGCTGAGGAGGTTTTCTTTTTGTCTTTATCGGCTGCGGCCTCGTCTTTGGGAGGGGCGGGAAGGATGGTGGTGGTGCCTTCGGGACCGGTGTAGGGGATGAGGTAGTCGGGGCTGAGTTTGTCAAGGGACCAGAGCAGGCCGCGGGTGACGAGGTCGAGGTAGCGGGTGTCGCCGACGGTGTCGTTGTTGTGGCCGAGGGTGGTGGAGAAGCTGCGGGCGCCCTGGGTTTCGTTGGTCCAGACGACGATGGCTTCGTCGGTGCGGATGGTGCCGTCTTTGGCTTTCACGACCTGTTTGCCCATGGCGAGGGGTTTGGCGTCGAAGACGTTGACGTTGTTGTAGAGTTCTTCCTTGATGGTGGTCCAGTTGGCAAGGGACTCGGTGATGGGGTGGGTGGTGTCGAACTCGATGTTGATGGGTTCTTGTGGACCGTGGCCGGAGCTTTGCAGGCCGAGGAATTTGAACCAGTCATCGGTGCCGGTGCGGAAGCTGTGCATGGCACAGTGCAAGTTGACGGCGGGAATGGTTTTGTGGGCGTTGATGACGTTCTGGACGAGTGGAAGGTCTTTTACGCTGGCGGCACATTCGTCGTGGATGATGACGTCGTATCCTTTGGCCCAGTCGGGATTTTTGTAGAGCGGGAACTCGGGCGCGGTGCCTTTGTCTTCACTGCGCAGGATGTCGATCTGGATGTTGGCGCGGGCCTGGATGCCGTCGCGCAGCAGGACGCTTTGTTTTTCGTAATCATGACAGCAGCCGCCGCAGATGAGGAGACCTCGCAGCGATTTGACAGGTTCGGCGGCTTTTTTCTCCTGGGCGGGGAGGGTGAGGAGGCCTGCGGTGGCGAGGCCGGCGAGGAGGTAAAGGTGGAGATGTCGTAGCATAAATTTTTGGTGGAGTGGGTGGTTAGAGGTGTGGGGGGAGAAAGACGATACGGGGATGGTGGCCGATTGTTTCAGTGTCGGCGACGTTTGCGTCGAGGGATTTGTTTAGAACGAATGTTCCAGTTACGAGTGTTCGGCGATGAAGGTCTTGATGGAGTCGACGGTGGCGGGGAGAGGATGGGTGCGGAGGGGGAGAAGCTTGAGGGCTTCGAGGGTGGGATGCGTCGGGTCGACGCCGGTGGCTTGTTGCACGACTTCGGGAAATTTGGCTGGATGGGCGGTGGCGAGGACGATGCTGATGGCGTCGGGGGCCATGTCGGTGAAGCCGCAGGCGGTGTGAGGGTCGGCGATGTAGCCGTATTGCTGCCAGACATCGGCGATGGTGGCGGCGATGCCGGCGTCGTCGAGACGGGAGGCGCGGAAGATGCCGCGGGGTTCGGGTAGGGTGACGGGGGTGCCGGATTTCATCTGGGCAATGAGTTCGCGGACACGGGTGCTGTCTTTGTTGAGAAGGAGATAGAGGAAGCGCTCGAAGTTGGAGGCGGCCTGGATGTCCATGCTCGGGGCGAAGCTGGGGAAGACGTCGCCCTGGCGGTATTCGCCGTTGGTGAAAAAGCGGTGGAGGATGTCGTTTTGGTTGGTGGCGACGCGGAAGCGTTTTGCGGGCATGCCCATCTGGTGGGCGAGGAAGCCGGCGAGGACGTTGCCGAAGTTTCCGGTGGGGACGACGAACTCGACTTGGTCGCGAAGGTTTTCGGGGAGTCGGAGGGTGGCCCAGATGTAATACACACACTGGGCAAGGACGCGGGCGATGTTGATGGAGTTGACGGCGGAAAGGTTGTGGGCGGCGGTGAAGGCGGGGTCGCCGAAGGTTTCTTTCACCAAGGCCTGGGCGTCATCGAAGGTGCCGGGAATGGGAATGGCGAAAACGTTGGAGGCGTCGGTGCAGGCCATCTGGCGTTCCTGGAGGGGGGCGACGCGGCCATTGGGGTAGAGGATGAAGATGTTGATGCCGTCCTGACCGAGGCAGCCGTGGATGGCGGCGGAGCCGGTGTCGCCGGAAGTGGCTCCGAGAACGGCGAGCGTTTTACCGGATTGCGTGGCGAGGCGTTTATACAGGAGGCCGAGCAGTTGCAGGGCGAAGTCTTTGAAGGCGAGGGTGGGGCCGTGGAAGAGTTCGAGGACGTAGGTTTTCTCGTCGAGCTGGCGCAGTGGGGCGACGTCGGGGGAATCGAATTTGGAATAAGCCTGGGCGGTCAGAGAATGCCATTCTTCTGAGGAGATATCAGGGGCAAAAAGCTGGAAGAACTCGGCGGCGAGCTGTGGGTAGGTGAGCGATTGCCAATCGTTGAGATGGGAGCGGATGTCGGGGAAGGATTCGGGGAGAAAGAGGCCGCCGTCGGGGGCGAGTCCGGCTTCAACGGCCTCGGAGAAGGAGTGGGGTTGGGTTTGGCCGCGGGTGGAGAGGTATTGCATGGAATGCGTGCGAGGAAAGTGGGGTGAGTAAGATGGCGTTTATTTGGGGGAATGGAAGGGGAAATCGGAGGGATGAGGGGTGTTTGTTTGAGCTAAAGGTTGAGGAGTTGGGTCATCGATGCGAAGCTGCCCGGTTGAAGGAAAGGAAAGAATGACCAAGAAGATTTTTATCGTGGATGGCGGTCGATTTTCTACTCTGAAAGAGTTCTACAAGGAGATCAAAGAGTCCTTTGGCATTAACTGCACGTGGGGACACAATCTTGATGCTTTCAACGACATTCTTAGGGGAGGGTTTGGAACACCCGAAGAGGGATTTGTCATCAAATGGACACACTCCGAGCTGTCAAAAGTGAAATTGGGAAAGGATTTTGATCGATTGATTGAGATCATTCGATGTCATTGCGTTGGTGGAGACGAGGAAGAGGATGGGGTTGAATTGCACCTGTGCTGAGTTTAAAATAAGGAATTTGGCTTCTCCGCCGACGGAACTGAGAGGCAAAAAAACCAGAGATCGAGATTCCATGAGCATGAAGAATTTGATGAATTCGAAGTCGAAAATTCATAAAGCGGCGTCGCAAAAGTTGATGGCATTGGGTGGGACGATGCCGAATTTGCAGATTGCTCCAAGAAATCGGATGGAGCCTAGGAATAGTGGTGGGGTGATTTGGCGTGATTGTTGATTGTTCGGTTGGAAAATGGGTGCATGTTGGGGGTTCTCTTTTGGATCTCGTTTTCTTTTTATTGTCATGCTGAACCTGCGCAAAGTTACCAAGTCGTTTAATAGTCGTGTTTTGTTTAAAGATGCTTCGTTCACCGTGAACTATGCAGAGCGGGTGGCGTTGGTGGGACCTAATGGAGCGGGAAAGTCGACGTTGTTTTCGTTGATTCTGAAGGATGATGTGCCCGACTCGGGGGAGATTGAGCGCGATGAGTGGACGACTTTGGGATATTTGCGTCAGGAGAGTGAGCCGACCGGGGACGAGACAATTCTGGATGTGGCGACGGGAAAAGGGGGGGAGATGGAGCGGCTTGAGGCGATTTTGAAAAAGTGCGAGGATGCGGGGGATGTGGCTTCGGCGGAATACCTTGAGGCTCATGCGCAACATGAGGCTTTGCACAATCCGCAAGCAGAAGCCAAGGCGAAGAAGATTTTGCGCGGGTTTGGGTTCAAGGAGACAGACCTCAACAAGCCGGCAAAGGAGTATAGTGGCGGCTGGGTGATGAGGGCGCATTTGGCGCGGTTGCTGGTGATCGAGCCGGATTTGTTGCTGTTGGATGAGCCGACCAACCACCTCGATTTGTTGTCGCTGTTGTGGTTCCGGAATTATTTGAAGAACTACCCGGGCGCAATCTTGCTGATTTCTCACGATCGCGATTTCATGGATGAGTTGATCGAGACGACCTACGATATCGACGAGGGCAAGCTGGTGGCTTATCAGGGCAACTATACGGAGCACTTGAAGCAGAAGGAGGAGGCTTACGAGCGTCAGGTGCAGGCGTATCGGACACAGCAGAAGGAGATTGAGCACATTCAGGAGTTCATCGATAAATTCCGGTCGGTGGCGTCCAAGGCTTCCCAGGCGCAGAGTCGCGAGAAGCAGCTGGCGAAGATGGACAAGCTGGAGAAACCGAGGCCGCTGAAGAAGGCGTTTCGGTTCAACTTCCCGCAGCCGATTCGCGGTGGTCAGCGGGCGATGTCGTTGACGGACATCCATCAGGCCTACGGCGAGAAGAAGATTTACACGGGGCTTGATCTGGACGTGGAGCGTGGGGAACGCACGGTGCTGGTGGGGCCCAACGGGGCGGGCAAGTCGACGTTGTTGAAGATTTTGGCGGGGGTGATCCCGTTTCAGAAAGGGGAGCGGAGATTGGGGGCAAATGCGAAGCTGGGGTATTTTTCACAGCATCGCGCAGATACGCTAAATCCCGAGGCGACCATTCTTGATGAGGTCAAGGACAGTGCGCCGATGTTGAGGGATGATGACGTGAGGGCGATTTTGGGTTCGTTTTTGTTCCGCAAGGAAGATGTTTTCAAGAAGATCAAGGTGCTGAGCGGTGGAGAGAAGTCGCGGGTGAACCTGGTGAAATTCTTGGTGGATCCGCCGAACATTTTGTTGATGGATGAGCCGACGACGCACCTCGATATTTGGAGCATTGAAGGGTTGATTCTGGCGTTGCAACGGTTCGAGGGCACGCTGGTGTTTATCAGCCATGACGTGCACTTTATCCGGTCGATTGCGACGAAGGTTCTGCACATCAATGAAGGCAAAGTGTCGCCGTATGCGGGTGGGTATGATTATTACCTCGAGAAGAGCGGACTGGAAGATGACGCGCGGGCGGCGGCGACGGCGTAATGGAATTATTTAGGACGTAGGGAAGTCAGTTGCCTGGCTCAGTGAGCTTTGAGTCGGCATCTTTTTTGTTGCTGTCGACGATCTCACCTGTGTTGATGTCAAAACGATATCGAATGCCATCGACGGTTTTGATCTGGAAAACTTCTTCTCCGGGAAGAAACGCGGGGCTTACATACAATTCATATTCGAGCCAAGATAGCCCGCCTTCGGAGTAAACTAATTTTTCCTCGTCTTTTACCAGATCGGAAATTTTGTAACGGGCCACTTGCTTGCCTTTGTTGTAAAAGGCGACAGCGAGGAGATCTTTCGCATCGACTTCTTGATCTCCAGATCGCCAAGTGCCAACGCTAGCGAGGACATTTCCGTCATAATGAAGCTGAATATCTTCTGAATACCAATCGCTAGTTCGCCAGAGCTCTGTGAACGTGCCGTCCTGATTGACTTTGTAACAGATGCCAGACCCTTTTTCGTATTCCTTGCCTTTCGGGCCCGGTGTCATAGAGAATACGAAATGTCCCCCCGGAGAGGTGATTGCATAAGGCGCAGGGGCACTTCGCATGCCCCCAAAACACGCAATCGTCAAAAAAAGAAACGCGGGAATTAGAAGAGGTTTCATGTGGTCTTCTTCCCCTTCTATCGCTTCAAGTTTGTTCGGAGACTTCTGGTAAGGCGAGATGCGGGAGGTATGTCCGCGATCTGCTACTAACTCCCTGAGACCACGCTGACGGCCATGACGCCTTCGGCGGGCCACCAGCCGGCGACGCGGACTTGCATGGGTTTCTCGCCGGGTTTGCCGGTGGCGAGCTGCTGTTTGACGGTCTCTAAAATGGCTTGCTCGCTCTCGGGGGTCATGGGGGCACCGAAGAAAGATTCGACACTTTGGGCGACGTCCTTGTCGTTAATGCCGACGAGGGCCACTTTTTGGGCACCGTGCTCAGGTGGTTTGGGGGCGCGGCTGACGGAGAAGTCGACCGGGCCGTTCATGACGATGAGCTGCTTGAGTTTTTGAGTGGTGCCGTTTTGATGGGCTTCGGCGATCTGGCGGCGGACTTGTTGTTCGACGAGTTTGCGTTCGAGTTCGAGAATGGCGACTTCCTGGGCGCGCTGCTCCGGGGTGGAGGGGACGATGATCGGTTTGGAAATCGGGGGCTTGATGATCAGCGTGGGGGTGAGGCTTCCATCGGCCTGCACCATGGGCATGGGACCTTCCACAGGGAGGGGCAAATCCAAATCTTGGGCGGCGAGGGCGAATGGAAGCGCGGAGGCCAGGCAAACGCTGATGATGGAGCAACGATATTTCACGGAATTATCACGAAAAATGAATTTTATGGCAGGTTTGCTGCGCTCTGGCAAGATTCTTTCGCAGTTGTCGCGTCGCTGTTTTCCCTCTGCAATCAACCCTCTATGGCCGAAGAAATTAAAATCACCCGTCGCAAGGCGTTTATTAGCATTAGTGATGAATTGCGGAGCTACCTTCGGCATTATGGTCGGATGGCCCCGTTGCCGGCGACCTATACGGATTTGATGGGGTTTTCGAGTTGTTACCCGTTGATGGACAAGGATGGTCAGTCAACGTTGTGGGACAGTGTGGTGTATGAGCGGGGAGTGATGGAGGAGTTGTGGCCGCGGTTGACGAGCATTTATTCGCTGTTGAAGACGGGCGACATGCAGTCGGTGCCGCACCTTTACATTGAGCGGGTGGATTTTTGTGGTTTTGGAAATAGTAAACCGTTCCGGATTCGCGTGGTGAATCAATACAACGACAACTATGACCATTTTTACGTGAAAGTGGCGGATGCGTCGCGGGTGTATGGACTTGAGCTGGAGCATCTGCTGTCGCCGAACAGCATCACGTATTTGTGCCATGAGAACACGTTGATCGAGGAGCACATTGCGGGGATTCCGGGGGATGTGTTCATCAAAGACTATTTCGACCGGCCGGACGTGAACCGCGTGCGGGTGGCGAAGGAGTTTGTGAAGTTCAGCGAGCGCTGTTTCATCCGGTTGCTGGGGGACATGCGGAGCTACAATTATGTGATGGACATGACGCCGGACTTTGAGGAAACGCAGTATCGGGTGCGGGCCATTGATTTCGACCAGCAAAGTTATGAGGGGGCGAAGAGCATTTATTTGCCGCAGTTTTACAAAGAGAACCTGCCGGTGGTGCAGATGTGCACCAAATATTTGAACTACGCGACAATGCAGCAATATCAGCAGGAGGAGCGGACTCTGATCGCGCGGCGGTTTCTGGCGGAGAAGGGGAGGCTGAGATCGTTGTTTCGCTGCATGAAAAGTCACCCGGTGGAGCCGGTGGCGAAGGTGGAGCAGTTGAAGCGGGAGCTGGGTGATTATCACAGCACGGATTATTTTGCGGGATGTGCCTCCATGGGGGATTTGGTGGAGAAACACATCGAGTTCACCCTCGGCAGGTTGTTGGCGCCAGGGCTGGCGACGGTGTTGCCTCCTGTGGAATGAGAAATCGAATCTCAAGCAGCTGGCAGTTGCAAATGGTGGCGGGCGGCGTCACATGAGGTCGCGGCTTGACCAACAGGGATTTACTGAGATTTATTCCACACCATTACACTATGAAGATACCCAACATTTTTGAAGACGAGACCAAGGCGGTGAGTTTTGCTGCCGGGGTAACGATTTTTAGCAGTGGCGATCAGGGGGAGGCAATGTTTGTGATTCAATCGGGTCAGGTGGAGCTGTCGGTGAAAGGAAAAGTGGTGGAGACGGTGGGTGAGGATGGATTTTTTGGAGAGATGGCGTTGATTGAGGATGGCCCAAGAACGGCGACGGCGGTGGCGAAGTCGGATTGTGTGTTGGTGCCGATCAATCGTCAGCGTTTTGAGTTCATGGTGCATGAGGTGCCGCAGTTTGCGGTGGAGGTGATGCGGGTGTTGAGCCGTCGGCTGCGGCGTTTGGATGACGGGGTGGTGTGAATGACTAAGAACGGATGAAACTATTGCTCGAGACTTTGAACAGCGGTGCGGAATACCTGGCGAAACGGCAGGTGGAGGATGCGCGTCTGAACATGGAGCATCTGTTGGCGCATGTGTTGGGATGCCGGAGGCTCGATTTGTATCTGCGTTTTGATCTGGCATTGGAGGAGGCCCAGTTGCAGCCGTTGAGGGTGCTGTTGAAGCGTCGGGGCGAGGGCGAGCCGTTGCAGCATTTGTTGGGGACGGTGCCCTTTTATGGGAGCGATTTTGTGAGCGATGCTCGGGCGTTGATTCCGCGTCCTGAGACGGAACATCTGGTGCATTTGCTGGTGGAGAAGAAGTTGGCGGAGAAGGTGCCGGGAACGGTATTAGACATGGGGACAGGGTCGGGTTGCATTGGTTTGTCGCTGGCAAAAGCGTGGCCGGGGGCGCAGGTGACGTTGGCGGATGTTTCGGAGGACGCGTTGGAGCTGGCGAGGTTGAACGCGACGCGGTTGAAGCTGGAAGGTCGGAATGTTCGCTTCGTGAGGAGTGATTTGTTTGAAGAGCTTCAAGGGCATCAATTTGATCTCATCGTGGCGAACCTGCCGTATATTCCAACCGGTGAGATGGGATCGCTGAGCCGGGAGGTGTTGCGCGATCCGCGACTGGCGTTGGATGGTGGGGAATCGGGCTTGGAGATCGTGGACCGGTTGATCGAAGGATGCCCGGCGCGAATGAAGAAGGGGGGGATGTTGGCGTTGGAATTGCATCACGATCAGGCGAATGCGGTGTTAAATCGTTTGCAATTGGCAGGTTTTTCCGAGATGCACGGCGCACAGGATCTTTCGGGCATCGAGCGCTTCGTGTTTGCAACTGCTCCGGAGATTGATGTTGATGCTGAAGTTGTCGAGGCCGTCGAGACGGAGTCGGTGGCAGAAGAGGATCGCTAGTATCTCATTTTCTTTTTTCTCTTATTTAAATTAATCCATGCAAAAACTCATCGTTCAAGGCGGCACGCGGTTGCGTGGCAAGGTCACCATCAGCGGTTCCAAAAACTCCTCGCTGCCCATCCTGGCGGCGACGTTGCTGACGAAGGATGAGTGTGTGATTCACCGGGTGCCGGATTTGAGTGACACGAACTACATGCTGCAAATTTTGCGGGAGCTGGGTGCCGAGGTGGAACGCGCGAGCGGGACGATGAACATCAAGGCCGAGAAAATCGTTCCTGATACGCCTTATGATTTGGTGGTGAAGATGCGCGCGTCGATTTGTGTGATGGGTCCGTTGACGGGTCGGTTGCGCAAGGCGGTGGTGTCATTGCCGGGCGGATGCGTGATTGGGGATAGGCCGGTGGATTTGCATTTGAAGGGTTTGGAGTATTTGGGCGCCAAGGTGCAGGTGGACGGCGGCAACATTCACATCGAGGCGGTGGAGCCTTTGAAGGGGTGCACCATGAACTTGACCAGCAAGTATGGATCGACGGTCTTGGGCACGGACAACGTGATGATGGCGGCGGTGCTGACGAAGGGGACGACCATCATTGAAGGCGCGGCGGCGGAACCGGAAGTGGAGGATTTGGCGAATTTCCTGATCAAAATGGGTGCGAAGATTGAGGGGGCAGGGACGACGCGGATTGTGATTGAAGGGGTCGAGGAACTTCATGGAGCGGAACACACGGTGATTCCTGACCGGATTGAAGCGGGCACGTTTTTGGTGGCGGGAGCGATCTGTGGGGACGGGGTGATGGTTCGTAATGTGATTCCGGCGCACCTGAAAACGACCATCGAATTGTTGCAGTCGTCGGGTTATGACGTGACTTCGACCAAGGACACGGTGACCATCATGCAAGGAACGAGTCCAAAGGGCTTTCATTTGACCACGCGGCCGTATCCTGGCTTCCCGACGGATATGCAGGCGCAATTCTGTGCTCTGGCCTGCACGATTCCCGGGCTGAGCAGCATCAAGGAGACGATTTTCCAAAACCGCTTCATGCATGTTTCCGAATTGAAACGGATGGGGGCGAACATTGAGCTGGATGGCGACACGGCGCGGATCACGGGAGTTCCTATGCTTAGCGGAGCCCCGGTGATGGCGAGTGATTTACGGGCTTCAGCGGCTTTGGTGCTGGCGGCGATCAATGCCAAGGGCACGACGAAGATTGACCGTCTTTACCATATTGATCGCGGTTATGAGCACCTTGACGACAAGCTGAGCAGCCTGGGGGCGATTACAGAACGAATCAAAGAATAGCGTTTCCAGTGTCGCGAAATTTACTTTCTGCGCGATAAACGGGCTACGGGCGCATGAGCAGCAGTAAAGATTAATTTACTGCTATTGTCATAATAGCTATGTTCCTCAGGGCAGCGGCTCAGAATTGCGCGGTGTTCTGAATTGGATGTAAGCCGCACACGGACAAGAGATTTGGTAGGAATTTTGGCAGCAGCGCCCAGCGTCGCAATCCTGATATAATTCTCACTTTTCAATTGATTGCGCTGATTGTTCAATGCATAATGAGCGTGTAATTTGTGAATGGTATGGAAATTCACATTGTGATGGCGTTGGCAGGGTTGGTGATTTTTTAAATTTTATTGTTTATTATGGCTGATGAGAACCCAGAGTTGATGACGGTCAAGGAAACCTCCGAGTATTTGCGGATTCCATTGCCGACGGTTTATTATCTCGTGCAGAGGGGTCAGCTTCCCGCCATTCAGATCGGCGGACGTTGGAGGATCAAGCGGAGCCTGCTGGATCGCGACGTGTTGCGCAAAGAAGATGAGGGTGGTCAGCCGACGGTTTTGGTGGTGGATGATGACCCGGCATTGCAGGCGTTGTTCAAGCAGTTTTTGAAGAAGGCGAACCTGGCGCGAATGGTCGTCGGAACTGGGACTGAGGCGATCAATCTGGCGAAAAAGCAGAAGTTTGATTTCGTATTTTTGGATCTGAAGCTTCCTGATATTCCAGGTGATGAAGTGTATATACAGCTGAAACGGATGCATCCTGATTTGCCAATTGTGGTGATTACGGGCTATCCGGACAGCGAGATCCTGAGTAAAATTCTCTCGACGGGACCGGTGACGGTGATCAAGAAACCGATCGAATTCGATCAGCTGAACAAGGCCGTGAAGCAACTGGGTCACAAAGGTGCGGAAGTGCTGGTTTGATGGGGGGCTTCAGTCGGTTTCGGTTGATTACATAGTTTTCCCGGTCTTTGCGCCGAGGCGGGCAGACTGTTTTTTCTCGGTCTCGCAATGTTTTGCATTTTCAGAGGCTGAATTTTGCTCTCTCCTCGTTTAGTATTAAGAGATGTCGAACTTGAATGAGGAAGAAGAATTCACACACACTTCGCCGCGCGGGTCGATGAGGGGCGGTCGTGCTTTACTGACGATTGCCTGCATCGTGATTGTGGTCGCGGGGATGAAGGCGGCTGCGAGTTTTTTCGTGCCGGTGATGGTGGCGGTTTTTCTTGCGGTGTTGAGTTTTCCCCTGATGAATTGGTTGATCCGGCATCGGGTTCCTCATTCGCTGGCGTTGGCGCTGACGGTCGTGGTGATTTTCTCTGCGGTGGCACCTTTGATTTACGGGACCGGAGTATTGATTTCCAGCTTTTGGCGAGATGTGCCGATGTATGCGGAACGGGCAAAAACGTTGGTGGACAGCAGTGCGGGATGGTTGGAGTCCAAAGGAGTGACGGATGCAAAAGTGGCCGCAAGCCAGATTTTTGACATGCAGGGTATTATCGATTTTGCAAGACAGCAGGATGTGATGAACCGGTTGACCTCGGTGGTCGGGACGACCTTTGGAACAGTCGTGACATTGGTGGCGTCGTGCGTGGTGGTTCTGTTGGTGACGTTGTTCATCTTGATGGAGGCACCGGGAACGGCGGAGCGGTTTGAAGCGGTGAGACAGGCGGGAGGTCCCAATCTGAGCGTGATGGTGCAGTCGGCTCACGACATTCAGAAATTCCTGGGAGTGAAAACTTTGATCAGTGTGGCGACGGGGGTTTTGGTGGTGTTGTGGTGCATGATGTTCGACCTGCGATATCCGCTGTTGTGGGGAATTTTGGCATTTTTGTTCAACTACATTCCTGCGGTGGGTTCGACGGCCGCAGGGCTTCCGGCCATCATCGAGGCCTTGGTGGTGCATGGCTTCGGTTCGGCCGTCGGAGTGGCTTTGGGTTATGCATTGATCAATTTTTGCCTCGACAGCCTGTTGCAGCCGATGCTGATGGGACGAAGGTTCGGCATCTCCGGCCTCGTGGTGGTGGTGTCGGTGGTGTTTTGGGGCTGGCTGTGGGGTCCGGTGGGGATGTTTCTCGCGGTGCCGTTGACCATGATGATGAAGGTGTTTTTGGAGAACACTGAGGAGTTCGAGTGGATCTCGGTGGCGATGGCGAAAAAGAAATTTAGCCGATCTGGGGTCATCCTGGAGACTTTGGACAACGATGATCAGGTGCTGGGCGGGGGTGCGGCAACCGAGCCCCCTCGATAGTTGGAGGTGAGGAATGGTTGTGGATGGGATGAGGAGGTTGATGCAAATCGGAAAGTTTGTATCCTTTGGGTCGTATTGACTGTCTGATTCGCACCAAAATCTCATCCATGATCACATCAAAACTTCGATTGCTTGCTGGTCCACTTTTTGTTGGGACATTTGCCTTTGCCTGCTCTTCAGTCCATGCGCAGGAACCGGCTCCTGCCGCGCCTCCGGCAGAGGTAAAGCCAAATCCGGCACCAGTGGCTGCGCCCGCGCCGACAAAACCTGTCGAGGCAGCCAAACCTGCAGCGGTTCCAGCTGCGGCTCCGAAAGTTGAGCCTGCACCTGTCCCCGCCAAACCCGAAGCCAAAAAGCCTGAGGAAAAGAAACCCGACGCCAAAAAACCTGAAGAGAAAAAGCCCGAAACGCCCAAACCTGCTCCTGCACCGACGAAGGCTGCGGACAAACCGAAGCCCGAAGCGGCCAAAACCGCACCCAAGCCTGCCCCGGTGCCGGCGGTGATTTTCAAAGACAAAAATCTTGAGGCGGCGGTCCGCAAACAGGTGTTCGCCAAACGGGACAGCAAGGAGCCGTTGACGATTGCTGATGTCGAGAACATCTCAATGGTGCGCGGTGAGGACTCGCAGATTGCCGATCTGAGCGGGCTTGAGAAATGTGTTTCGCTGGCGCAGTTGGAACTGGCAGGAAATGCGGTCAAGGATGTGTCGCCGTTGAAAGGGTTGAAGCGGCTTCAGTATGTCGATTTGGCGCGCAACCAGGTCGCCGACATCACGTCACTGGGAACGCTCAAGGCAATGCAATACCTTGACCTTACCGGAAACAGGGTGCAGGACGTGAAGGCGCTGGGGGAGGTTCCGGCGTTGACGTCGGCTTATCTGGCAGGAAACCAGATCAAAGATGCCTCGGCCTTGTTCAAGCTGCCCAAGCTTTCGTCCCTTTACCTGGAGAATAACCAACTGACCAGCATCGAAGGGATTGGTTCCTTGAAGTGGCTGGGCATGTTGTCTCTGAAGGGGAATCAATTGACCAACCTGGCACCTCTTGAACCATTGAAGGGTCTGAGATTTCTATTTTTGGAGAACAATCAGATTGCGGATATCACCCCGCTGCATGGAATGCTGAAAAAGGACATGGACGGTGAGCGCCGCTTTGCTCCCTACTTGAACCTGTATTTGAAGGGGAACCCGCTTACCGATGCATCCAAGCAGCAGTTGGAAGAGTTGAAGGCGCTGAAACTGCGGGTGGATTAACCTGACCTGTGTCTGCCTGAGCAGATACCACTTGTCAGTTTGGGGCTTCGTGTGTAGGGGAGGAGCATTCCATCCCCTTCATGAAGATCCCGTTTGCTGTTGTTTCTGCCCGATCCTTGAGCGCTGGCGCGTTGGCTGTAAGCTTGCTTTTGTCCTCTTGTGCGACTCCGCCCGCTCCGCCTGTGGAGCAGAAAAAGCAGGCGTTCAAGATGCATGATTGGAGGGGCGATTCGGTCCCCGGCAAGGCGTCCGTGGTGATCTATTTGGATAAACAGAAGGCGCTTTTTTACCGAGACGACCGCATTGTTGGCTGGACCTATGTCGCAACAGGCATCTCTTCTCATCCGACGCCGACCGGCAGCTTCAAGATTCTTGAGAAGGTGGTCGACAAACATTCGAACTTGTATGGAAAACTTTTGGATGCTGAGGGGAAAGTGGTGGATGGCGATTTTGACACACGGAAAAAGCCAGTTCCTGAGGGGCACACCTTCAGTCCGTCGCACATGCCGTTGTTCATGCGCATGACCAATGATGGCGTGGGGATGCACGTGGGCAGAATCCCCCGTCCGGGCCGGGTGGCGTCGCATGGTTGCATTCGCCTGCCACGTTTGATGGCGCAGAAGTTTTTTTCCAACGTGCAGATCGGCACTCCGGTGGAAGTTCGAGCCGAAACTCCGCCAGAGCTGGCGGATCTGAATCTGGATGCTCCACCAAAACCCGCGAAGAAGAAGTGGAGCTTGTTTGGGCGATCTGAAAACTGACTGAAAAAGCTCAAAGCGTCCTCGCATTGTTGTAAGTAATCCATCAAGCGGTGGATACTCTGAAGTGTGTGCCAGGGTTTGACGATTCAATTCTGGGCCTCACAGGTTACGTGGCTCTCGCCTCAAGCTCAATATCGACCACTTCGAGTTCTCTTTGTGATCACCAATTCGCATTAAACTACTTCGCGGCATGTGCTGTGTGGAGTTACAAAATGAGGCTTCAGCAGGGCGCACCAGCGCTTTAGCCTCCGGGAAGAATAAAGTTTCACCGCTCCAGTCTAGCTCGATTCGTTGCGGTGAATTTTCACTCGATATCCACCCCGCCACGTTGTGGACACTTGGGATGTCCATCCGTGAAGTGGAAGTGCATCTGGGAGTTCATTATTTCGGAACCCATTATGCACGCTTGTTTCCATATCAACTTTGGTCAAAGGGTTCATCCGGGTGATGGCCACCATGATTTTTCCTTCCCATAAGGCCATTCGGCTTCGCAAGGGGTCGACTGCTAGAATCAAACGGCAGGTTGGAGGTAGAGAATCTGTGAATGTAGCCAATTCTTGGTCATCAAACTGATGCAGGAGAAGATTGGCGACAATGATTTCAGCCTCGGGCAATGAACCATCCAATACGCTACCCGTCTGCCAAAGTGCTTCCTCTGGCCAGGTCTTTGGTCGGGGGATCACATCATTTCCAATCAGACATCTCGGATTCAGGCCTAGTTTCTTTATGATTTTGTTGCCGAGCAAACCACTCCCCGCTCCCAACTCCAAAACCCTCCATCCGGGGCGGAGGTGGCGGTGTAGTTGACGAACAATCCACCTGTGATTCCCCATGAGAAAGTTCACGATATTCAATTCATTTCGCGCACTTACGGCCAGAGGATCATCGTGCTTGATGGAATCAAGCGCCTCAGGCCTTACTTCCCGGTGTTTCCAGGATCGAGGTGAGTATTTGGGTGGTGGTCTACTTTCGTTGAGCGACATGGACTACGATCTCCTATCATTGCTTAATCGCTTGTCTCGATTTTCACAATTCAAGTTCGTTGAAATTTGCTCGAAATCTGGAGACTAAAGGGGGATAGTCGGTGGCGCGTAGGGGAGCAATAAACAGAGCCCTGACTGGAAACAGCGCGGCGAATTTCCATCCTGCTGATCAGGTGGCGGAAGATACGGTTCAGGATGTTGATCGCCCACTTACGGCAGAGAAGGTCTCTGACGGCGGAACGCCAGGAGGCCTGCAACCATCACCAGGAAACCCGCCGAGGGTTCGGGAGCCTGGACGGAAGCGCCGCCGATAAACGAGCTGAAGCCTGTCCCTGCCAGATTCAGCGTGGAGGTGTAAGTGATCGTCCCAGTCAATGGATCCAGCGAATAGATCTGCCCCGCGCCGCCAGGAAATCCCCCGGAAGGCGTGTAGCCGGCGAAGCCACCGATCGCGAGCAGGTCCGAGGTCTCGTTCATCCAGGCCATCGCGTAGAGTTGTGGATCGCCACCGGTATTGATCAAACTGGTGACCGTGCCATCAACGGGATCAACCGCCACGATACTTTCGGTGAAGGGAGAAGAGAATTGCAGTGTGGAAGAATAGAGCGCGCCTCCCGGTCCGAAGACCATGTCGCCGCGTGAGCCGAGGGGGGCTGACAGCGGGGTTGTGGTGAAACTGAGGGCGACGATGTCATAACTTGTCAGGAACGCCGAATCCAGCGGAGCCATGTAGAGCATTTCTCCTAGAGCATCTATGGCAAGCGATTGCATGCGATACCCTGTGATGGAATCGACCAAGGTGGCGGCACCGGTGAGATGATTGATTTGATAGACAAAACTCTCGTAGGAAGGAGTCTGGCGGTAAGAGAGTCCCCAAAGCGTGTTACCGCTAGGATCCCATGCGATATCGGTGAAAATCTCGTTCGCCCCAAGGCCGGTGATTTGGACCTGCTGGCTGATGTTTCCGGTGCTCAGATCTACCACGCCTATGTGGTGGGGCTGGTAGGGGATCGAAGAGGAATTCGTCCCGGAAATCCACAACTGCTGACCAGATGCGCTGGAAGGAGGGATCAGGAGGGCGATGCAGAGCAAGGCGAATGCAGAGAATTGGTGCATAACGCGAATGAGTCTTTGGCTGCGATGAGAAGAATTCCGTCTTGTGGCTTCATCAGGAAGCATTTGAATAAGTCGAAGGGAAAGTGGACGAGGTATTGTGATATGCATATAGACGGCATTGCGGTCATTGACGGTTCATTAGACCAAAGCAGGTTTTGGGCCCATCAACGATTGATACATTGAGGGTGCCTAAACTCATTTAACAAGAGATACTTTGGCTGTCGGTCATTTTGTTGCCAGGTGATTCGAAGTGCGCAATCGATGGGCTTGATTCCGGGTTTGAACTGAGCTCAGGGATTAGTTGGACTAACAAGGTCTTGGCATTGTCGGATCTGTAGGGCGAGATGGCTTTTGAGTTAGATAAATAATACTTATAGTCTGTGAGTCATGGCCTTGGGCAAGGCATTGAGATGCAACGGATTTCTGGACCAGTAGTTGGTTAGTTTAGGGTGATTAAATTGGCTTCGAACTGGGTTGGAGTTTGATAGCCGAGGGAGGAGTGTTTGCGTTGGGTGTTGTAGTAACCCTCAATAAAGGCGAAGAGCTCGATGCGGGCGTCGTGCTCGTTGATGAAGCATCCGTCTTGTAACATCTCGGTTTTGAGGGTGCCCATGAACGATTCGCTCCATGCATTGTGGTAGGGGTTGGCTCGGGCTGACATGCTCTGTTGGATGCCGGCACGATGGATCTTGGACCGATATTGGCCGCTGCCATATTGACTCCCGCGGTCGCTGTGAAAGATGAGCCCAGGTGCAGGTCGGCGTGATTGCAAGGCCTGGTCAAGGGCGTCAGCAACGAGGCCACTGCGCATGTGTTGCGCCAGTGACCAGCCAACCACGCGCCGGGTGCACAGATCCAGGACAATGGCCAGATAGAGCCATCCATTGGCGGTGGGGATGAAGGTGATATCCCCCGCCCAGACGCGATCGGGTTGCGTGGGAAGAGCGTTTCCCAACAGCAGATTGGGAGAGGGTTTGTCGGCTCTGCCATCGCTGGTTTTGGGCACATAGGTTTTGGGTTGAAGGGCTTTGAGGCCTCGTCGGGCCATGATCCTGCGGACTCGAGCAGGGGCACAGGTGATGCCGCGTCCGGCCAGTTCGTGCCAGATGCGACGGTGTCCGTAACGGCGGCGGTGGTGTTTGAAAATGCGTTCGATTTGATCGCCGATACGCTGGTCGGAACACTGCGAAGGGGTGGGAGTGGCGGCGTGGTAGT